>DASYLG010000183.1:0-2172 GCA_036009685.1 Iamia sp.
CCCGCCCCGACGAACAGCCCGAGAGCGAACAGCGCGGCGGCGACGGGCCGCGCCCGGGTCACGGGGCGCCGTCCGCGGGCGGGCCGCCGGAGGCCCGTCGGGATCGGATCACGAGGGCGACCACGCCCGCTCCGGCGAGCAGGACGACGAGGGCGAGCACCACCGGCAGGGCCGAGGATCCGCCATCTGGATCCTCGGCCCTGACGGGGGTTGCCGCCACCTCTTCGTCGGGGGCGGTGGTGGACGTCGTCGGCTCGGCCGGGGACTCGGCGGCGAAGACGACGGGGACGGCCATGTCGAGGGTGCGGTCGGCGGCGGCCGCCTCGGCCTCGGCGTCGGCCACGGCGAAGTGGCGGACGGTCACGGCGCACTCGACCCGACGACAGTCGGTCTCGCCGTCGATCTCGGCCGCCACCTCGAGCTCGACCGCGAACGACCCGTCGTCGTCATAGGCCGCGAAGTCGCCGTCGGCACCGTCGGGGGCCACGACCTGCGAGGCCTCGGGGCTGGAGCCGGCGAGGCAGGGCGTCGCCACCTCGGTGGGACTGGCCGCGACCCGGCACAGGGTCACCTGCACGGCCTTGGTGACGTCGAAGCCGGCGCCTTCGACGGTGAGCGTCTCGGTCTCGGGGTCGAGATCGGCGGCGGCCGAGAGGGTCAGGGTGCGGTCGCCGGCGGTGCCGGTGAGGCCGTCGGTGCTGATCTCCGTCGTGGGCGCCGGGGCGGGAGCGGTGGTGGTGGGCGCGGGCGGCGGGGCGATGGTGGTCGGCGGGGCCGTGCTCGGCGGCGTGGTGCCGGGCGGCGGCGTGACGGGGGGCGGGGCGTCGCCGGCGGCGAAGGTGACCGGCACGAAGATGTCCTGGGTGCGGTCGCCGGTGCGGATGTGGTCGTTGCGGCTCACGATGGCGCACTGGATCCGGCGGCAGTCGAAGCCGTCGGCGATCACCGGGGCGACGGTGATGGTGACGCTGAAGCTGCCTCCGGGGCCGTAGGGCGTGGCCAGCCCCACGCCATAGCTCGGCGGGTCCGACGAGACCCACGCCGACGCTCCGGTGGCGCCGGTCTGGTCGATGCCGCCCCCGCACGGCGACGGCGCCGTGGTCGGCGGGGTGACGACGCAGAAGGCGACGTAGATGCCCTTGCTCACGTCGTAGCCGCTGCCCGAGACGCCGACCTGCTGGCCGGCGGGGCTCAGGCCCTGGGACTGGCCGACCCGCAGCGTGCGCTGGCCGTCGCTGGCCTGGAGGCCGTCGGCCGAGACGGGGGCGCTCGGCCGCTGGCGGGCCACGGCGAGCCCGGCCGCCGCCGGGGCGCCAGCCAGCACGGCGAGAGCCACGACCACGAGTGTTAGGCATGCCTTTCTGATTGACCCAGGTTGGCGCGACACTGCGTATTCACGCAAGCCATGACGCAACGTCGCGATCTGACGACAGATCGTCGTGAAAGGGTTGCGTCGACCCAGGGCGCAGGCCAGACTGCGCGCTGTGACCACCACGACCGACCCGGCCGCCGTGCGCTTCTCGACGACGCTCCGCGACCGCACGATGACCGACCACGGCGACGCCGAGGGCTCGACCCTCATGGGCGACCTGGTGGCGGGCATCCTCGACCGGGCCCGGATGGGCGCCATGCTGGCCCAGCACCTCCTCGTCTACCGGGCCCTGGAGACGGCGGCCGCCACCCTGACCGACGACCCCGTCGTCGCCCCGTTCCTCCTCCCGGGGCTGGAGCGCACGCCGGCGCTGGAGGCCGACGTGGCCCTGCTCCTCGGGTCCGAGGCCGTCGACGCGGTCGTGGCCCGGCCCGGCACCGCCGCCTACGTGGCCCGGCTAGAGGCCGTCGGCTCGTGGTCCGGGGGCTTCGTCGCCCACCACTACACCCGCTACCTCGGCGACCTCTCGGGCGGCCAGCACATCCGCCGCATCGTCGAGAAGGCCTACCCCGACCTGGCGATCCGCTTCTACACCTTCGACGCCGTCGAGAGCCCCAAGGCCCTGAAGGACCGCTACCGCCAGCTGCTCGACGAGGCCCCGTGGGCCCCCGACGAGCAGGACCGCATCGTCGACGAGGTCCGCGAGGCCTACCGCCTGAACCAGGCCATGTTCGCCGACCTGGAGAGCTGACGGCTCACGAGGTGCCAGGCACCACGTGGGCGTCGGTACCGGGTGATCG
>DASYLG010000184.1:0-2346 GCA_036009685.1 Iamia sp.
GAGGTCTGGCCCGTCTACCCCGGGGTGGCCGAGCCCCTCGGCCTGCGGGGCGGCCACGTCTGGCGCACCGGCGCCGGCGAGCTGCTCGACCTGCGGTCGTTCGTCCGCCGCTCGCTCGAGACCTACGCCATCGTCGACCCCGACACCCTCGTCGCCCCGGCCCTCGACGACCCCCGCGTCGTGGCCGCCCTCCGACCGGAGCCGGCCGACGCCGTCCGCGCCGTCGCCGTCGGGGCCGACATCCCGGTCGCTCCGCCCGCCCGCACCTGGGGACCAGCCGACGACCGGCCCCACCCCTACAAGGGCCTCCCCGACCATCAGTTCTGGAACCGGGGCGTGGCCTACGCCCCACCCGCGGGCGTCGACCCCGTCGTGCGGGGGGCCTACCGGCTCACCCCCGAGCACAAGGTCGCCACCATGGGCAGTTGCTTCGCCCAGAACCTGTCCCGCCACCTCCAGCGCTCGGGGCTCACCTACTTCGTGGCCGAGACGGCGCCCGCCGACCTCGCGCCGGAGGACGCCAGCGCCCGCCAGTACGGCGTCTACTCGGCCCGCTACGGCAACGTGTACACGGTCGCCCAGGCCGTGCAGCTCTTCCGCCAGGCCTACGGCGACCTGGTCCCGGCCGAGCGCCCGTGGCGGCGCGCCGACGGCCGGTTGGTCGACCCCTTCCGCCCGCTGGTCGAGCCGGACGGGTTCGCCGACGAGGCCGCCCTGCGGGCCGCTCGGGAGGAGCACCTCGCCGCCACCCGGCAGGTGTTCGAGGAGGCCGATGTCCTCGTCTTCACCATGGGGCTCACCGAGGCCTGGCGCTCGCGGGTCGACGGATGCGTGGTGCCCGCCGCCCCCGGGTCGGCCGGCATGCCGACGGGCGACGCCACCTACGAGTTCGTGAACTTCGGCGTCGAGGAGGTCCGCTCCGGCCTCACCGAGCTGTGCGAGCTGGTGCGCTCGGTGAACCCGGGCGTGCGGGTCCTGCTGACCGTCTCTCCGGTGCCGCTCATCGCCACCTTCGAGGACCGCCACGTGCTGGTCTCGACGGTGGCCTCGAAGTCGATCCTGCGGGTGGCGGCGGACGAGGTGTCGGCCGCCCTCGACTTCGTCGACTACTTCCCGTCCTACGAGCTCATCGCCAGCGCCACCTCCGACCGGGACTACTTCGAGCCGGACCGCCGTGAGGTCAGCGAGCTGGGTGTGGCCCACGTGATGCGGACCTTCTCCGAGCACTACATCGCCGGCGATGCCGCCGCCGTCCCCACCGCCGTCCCCCTGGCCGCCGCCACCCAGTCCCAGGACGTCGTCTGCGACGAAGAGCTCATCGTCAACGCCCTCGAAGCCAGCCGCTAGCCCAGCCGACCTGAGCCCGGACGCGGCGGAGGCCGGGTCTGGGACCCGGCCTCCGATGCCATCGGACCTCGAAGGGTCAGATCAGAAGTCGTCCATGCCGCCGGGCATGCCGCCGCCGGCGCCCGAGTCGTCGGGCTTGTCGACGATGACGGCCTCGGTGGTGAGGAACAGGGCCGCGATGGACGCCGCGTTCTGCAGCGCCGAGCGGGTGACCTTGGCCGCATCGGGGACCTTGATGGTCAGGTCCTCGTAGACGTCGGTGCCGGCGTTGTAGCCGAACCCGCCCTCGAGATCCTTGACCTTCTCGACCACGACGCCGCCCTCGAGGCCGGCGTTGATGGCGATCTGCTTGAGGGGCTCCTCGACGGCCTTGGCCACGATGCGCGCACCGGTGGCCTCGTCGCCCTCGAGCTTCTCGGCCACGTCGAGGATGGCGGGCTGGGTGCGGATGAGGGCCACGCCACCACCGGGCACCACGCCCTCCTCGACCGCGGCCTTGGCCGTGGAGACGGCGTCCTCGATGCGGTGCTTCTTCTCCTTGAGCTCGGTCTCGGTGGCGGCGCCGACCTTGAGGACGGCCACGCCACCGGACAGCTTGGCCAGGCGCTCCTGGAGCTTCTCCCGGTCGTAGTCCGAGTCGGTGTTCTCGATCTCGGCCTTGATCTGGGCGATGCGGCCCTTGATGTCGCCCTCGTCGCCGCCACCCTCGACGATGGTGGTCTCGTCCTTGGTGACGATGATCTTCTTGGCCGTGCCGAGCAGGTCGAGCGTGGCGTTCTCGAGCTTGAGCCCGATCTCCTCGCTGATGACCTGACCACCGGTGAGGATGGCCATGTCGGCCAGCATCGCCTTGCGGCGCTCGCCGAAGCCGGGGGCCTTGATGGCGACCGACTTGAAGGTGCCACGGATCTTGTTGACCACGAGGGTGGCCAGGGCCTCGCCCTCGATGTCCTCGGCGATGATGGCCAGCGGGCGACCGCCCTGCATGACCTTCTCGAG
>DASYLG010000185.1:0-5350 GCA_036009685.1 Iamia sp.
GGCAAGGTACGCCTGGAGCAGGTACTGCTCGTTCCAGCCGAAGCCGGCCCGCACCCAGCCCTGCGGGTAGTCGTCGGGCCAGAACACGTCGTGGACGTGGACGATCACGCCGTCGGCCAGCCGGGGGAGGACCTCGAGCACCAGGTGGACGACGTCGCTGCCGGTCTTGGCCACGTGCGACGAGTCGATGAACAGCACGTCGCCGGCGGCCAGCGAGGTGAACACCGAGAGCGGCGTGTGCTCGACCCGTTCGACCCGCAGGGCCGACACCTGCGGGATCGACGCCAGGAAGTCGCGTGGGTACGGCTCGATGCAGGTGAGGTCGGTCTCGAGCCCGCCGTCGGCGATAGCGCGGGCGGCGACGGTGGTCGACCAGCCGCAGCCGACCTCGACCATCCGCCGGGGCCGCAGCTCGAGCAGCAGGGCCCTGAGCAGGGCCGCGTCCTGCGGAGGGAACTGGTCGTTGCCGGGGTCGTAGCGGGGCGACGGGCCGTTCGACGTCGGCCACCGGTGGGCCGACAGACGGGCGAGCAGCGCCAGCTGGGCCGCCTCCCGGACGTCGAGCCCCGGTGGATCGGCCACCTCGGACGGCCAGACGCGAGCCCGCTCGGATCCGTCGAGCAGCTCCGCCGCCGGCGGCACCGGGCTGTAGAAGTTCCCGGGGGCGAAGGCCTGGGGCGCCGCCGTCGAGGTGGTCGCGCCTCGCACCGCACCGCGCACCGCCCCTCCGGCCACCTCCCGGGCCCGGCCGGGCAGCGAGCGCACGCCGAGCCCCATCAGAAGCTGTAGCGCCGGGCGCTGGACGACTGCCAGTGGCCCTTGCGGGCCTGGTCGCGGGTCGCCTCCAGGGCGGTGTCGAGCTCGTTCCGGTCGTCGACCCACGCCGGCCGGTGGACGGCGATGTTCGACCCCATCACGTGGGCCACCGGCACCCGCGAGGAGAGCGAGTTCAGCACCTCGGGGACGCCGCAGTCGCCCGTGAACCAGCCCCAGTTGCTGTAGTCGTGCCACAGCACGATCCCGTCCGGAGAGACCATGTCCAGCGCCACCTGGGTGTCGTGCTCGGCGGCCTCGCGGCTGTGGTCGGCGTCGACGAAGACGAGGTCGAAGCGGCCCTTCTCGGTGGCCGGCAGGACGTCGGGACCGATGGCGCCGACCCGCCGGTCGACCCGGTCTTCCAGCGGCGTGCCCCGGTAGGCCTCGCCGTGCTGGGGGTCGATGTCGACCGCCGTCAGCCGCGAGTCGGGTGCGTTCTCCAGCAGCGCCTTGGCCGTGTGGCCGCGGTAGCTGCCCAGCTCGAGGATGCGCGGCGGGCGCACCACCGACGCCAGCTTCATCAGGGTGATGGTGTCGTTGACGGGGGCGGCCCAGTCGCCCTTGGGCAGGACCCCGACCGTCACCTCGGCCGTCTCGAACCCGGGCCACAGGGCGGCCGGGTCGACCTCGGGCAGGGCCAGGCGCCGTCGCTTCACCAGCAGGCAGAGGGCGAAGTCGACGTAGGGCCGGCGCAGCACCTTCCGGTCGACGACGGCTCGCGGCCGGGACAGCAACGAGGAGGGAGCAGACACGCGGGTGACCTCAGTGCTTCACGGCCATGCGGCCGGTGTAGTCGGAGCGGGACAGCAGCAGGGCGGGATGGGCGGCGAGGTGCTCGTCGGCGGCCTTGCGGGCGCCCTCCCAGTGGCCGTAGTCGTCGACGATCAGCACGCCGCCGGTGGCCAGGCGGGGGTAGAGGTGCTCGAGCTCGTGACGGGTCGACTCGTACCAGTCGGTGTCGAGCCGCAGGAGGGCGAGCCCGTCGGGGGCGGCGGCGGGGAGGGTCTCCTCGACCGGCCCGCGCACCAGGTGGATGCGCTCGGGCGGGTAGCCGGTGGCGTGGAGCAGACGCCGGACCTGGCCCTCGCCGAAGGTGTCCTCCGAGAACAGCGACCCGTAGGCCCGGCCCTCACCGCCGTCGTCGGAGGACGAGGCCGCCGCGGACCACTCCTCGGCGGCGGGGGCGTGGAAGGCCGAGGTGTCGTCGTCGGTCGGTGCAGTCATGCCGGTGAAGGTGTCGAACAGGTACACGTCGCGGTCGTCGACGCCGGCGGCCTGGAGGCTGAGGACCATGGCCAGGACCGAGCCGCCCCGCCACACCCCGCACTCGGCGATGGCGCCGGGCACGCCCCGGGCGAGGACGTACTCGGTGGCATCGATGGTGGCCAGCAGCCGCTCCGGGCTGCCCATGGTGAACGGCAGGCAGCGCTGGACGATCCGCCGGTGGGCCGGTGATGCGGTGCTCAGGGGGTGCGGAGGCACATGCGTCGGGTCCGCCGGAGGTGCGGTGGTCGGACCAACCGAGGGCCGCACCACCGCCCGGGCGCGCGTGCGGGCGGCGCCGGCCAGCGACCGGGCCGCGCCCCGCCGGTCGTCCCGCCAACCCGACAGGCCCCGGTAGGCCGGCAGGTGCCAGCGCTCCGGCAACCGGCCGACGAGCCGCACCGAGCGGGTGTCGTCGTCGAGCGGCGTGCCGGCCCACGGCGTGCGGGCGAGCGTGGCCCGGTAGCGGTCGCGCCAGGGGTGGGTGCTCAGGGCGTGCCACGGCTTGCACAGCAGCGGGCCCTCGAAGTGGACGATGGCCGGGTCGGCCACCGCCTCGGCCACCGCCGACGCCCCGAACACGCCCTGGGCCTGCTCGGGCCAGGCGAAGACGCTGTTCTGGGCGTTGAAGCGGGGGTGCAGGCGGGCCCAGCGGCCGGCGCACACCAGGTTGAGGGCGTCTTGGTCGGGCCAGGCGATCTGGTCGGCGAAGGCGGCCACGGTGTCGCCGATCTGGCCCCACGTGTCCTCGGCCCGCATCCGGGCCAGGTCCATCACCAGCACGCCGCTGTTGAGCACGTCGGCCGGGTCGGAGAAGCCGAGGCCGGCCAGCCGGGGCCAGTCGGGCGCGGGCACGACGTTGGCCACCGCCCCGACGGGGTGGCCGTCGAGGTCGGCGGTGGCCAGCGACCAGAGGTCGTCGGCCACGAAGGTGTCGGCGTCGAGATAGGTGACCCGGTCGTGGCCGGGCAGCAGCTCGGGCAGCAGGAACCGCAGCCACACCACCGAGCCGAACCGGCTCAGCCGGGGCAGGTGGGCGACCCGGGCCGGCTCGACGGCGTGGACCGTGAGGGTCGCCGGGCTGCGCACCACGCCCGCCAGCCGCTCGGCGTCGGACGCGGTGACGGTGCCGTCGTGGACCACGTGGAGGTCGAGGTCCTGGTTCGGGTGGGCGTCGACGCACGACAGCACCGCGGTCGCGCACCACGGCAGGTACCCCGCATCGCTCACGAAGGCGATCGACAGGCGCGTCATCGTTCTGTCCATCCCGGTGCACCGTGGAGGGACATGGGGGTTGACAGAACGATCACGAGACGTCCTCCCGGGAGAAGAGGGTGTGCCGGTCCTCGACGCCGAGGGCGGCGCGGACGGCGGGGTCGGCGAAGACGGGCTCGTCGCGGACCAGGCGGTAGCCGGCGGCCTCGATGACCGGGAGGTAGTCGCGCCGGGCGCCGTCGGCCTCCAGGCTGGTGAAGCCCTCGGCCTCGTTGGGCACGAGGAAGAGGTGGGGCACCTCCAGCCGGGCCAGCTGGTCGAGCCACCACCTGATGGCGTCGAGCGGGCACTCGGACCAGCTGTGGATGTTGGCGGCCAGGTCGAACGAGCCCGGCTCGAGCGACGAGACGTCGGTCAGCGGCACGGCCCGGGCCACCGGCGCGAGGTCCCGATGCGAGAGGTAGTGCTCGCACACGAAGGTCGACGTGGCGATGGCGTCGGTGCAGGCGTAGTCGGCGACGTCGGGGCAGGCCGTCACGTAGCGGTGGGCCAGGCGGCCGTAGCCGGCGCCGATGTCGAGCACCCGGGGCGCGGCGCCGCCCAGCACCCCCAGCGCCGAGTCGAGGAAGAGCAGCTCGTCGACCGAGTCGAGCAGGTCGCGCGAGAGGCGGGGGAGGCCGGCGAAGTCGTAGGTCCAGCACCCGAAGGCGCCGTCCTCGCCCAGGCGGTCGAGCAGGCCGGCGTGGTCGCGATGGCGGACGTCCTGCGCCCACACGAGGTACTTGAGCTCGGAGATCCGGCGGCCCTCGCGGTAGTGCCAGATGTAGGCGTTGTCGCCCCGGAAGCGGGTCAGGTCGAGCCACGGGTCGAGCCGGTCGGCCGACCAGCGCGAGTGGGTGCGCACCGCCGGGTCGGCCCCGGCATAGGCCGCCTCGAGGGCGCGCAGCCGGGGGTGATCGGCGCGCAGGGCGTCGACCGTGCCCGGCGGCAGGGGGACGGTGTCGTCGACCAGGTCGGTGAGGAACCGGCGGTCCGGCTCGCTCAGCCGCTCGACCAGGACGCCCCGCCGGAGCAGGCCGTCGCGCACGGCCTTACCGGCCCGGCGGGCGGGAGCGGGGAGGGACACGAACGGGGCGGAGGTCACGAGGCGACCTCCCGGAGGGCCGCGAAGGCGCCGTCGAAGGCGGCCCGCACCCCGGGGAGGGCGAGGGCCCGGTCGTCGACGGCGAGGGTGTCCATGCCGTCGCTCACCAGCCGGAAGCCGTGGCCGGTCATGAGGTCCTCGGCCCCGTCCCGATCGTTGCGGTCGAGGTGGAGGTGCTCGTAGAGGACGAGGCAGGGGCGGAGGCGGGGGAGGTCGATCAGCTCCAGGACCTGGCGGTCGTAGCCCTCGGTGTCGATCTGGACGACGTCGACGTGGTCGAGCCCGTTGCGGGCGCAGAGCGTGTCGAACGTGACGCACGGGACCTCGATGGTCTCGATGCGCTCGGCGATGTCGGGCACGAGGTGGGCGTGGCTCATCACCACCTCCCGGCGGAACGAGCCCAGGGCGTCGTACCAGCGCCACACCGCCTCGTCGTCGTGCTCGGCCTGGCGGAGGAGGTGGAAGTCCTTGGTCCCGTCGACCTCCGCGATGGCCACGTTCTCCAGCGCCAGCCGGGGGTGGTCGCCGTAGCGGAGGGCGAGCCGGGCGAACACGTAGGGGACGGGCTCGACCATCACGCCGGTCCAGCGGGAGCCGAGGATGGCCTCGCGCAGCGGGTCGAGCTGGGTGCCGTCGTGGGCGCCGACCTGGACGAAGGTGGCGTCGGGCCGGGCCTGGGCCAGGGCGAAGACGACCTGCTCCAACGGGCGGTCCGGACGGTGAGGGCGGACCCGGGCCCGCACCGCCCGGGCCCGCTCCTGCCCTCGCACCGCCAGCCGGGCCACGCCAGGGTGGTCGCGCCGCGTGCGGCGGGCGACCCGGGTGGCGACCGTCCGGGCTCGGCGTACCGAGGCCCGGGGAGCCCGGCGGAGACGGGCGAGGTCGATGTTCGTGCTCGTGGAGGTGGAGGCG
>DASYLG010000186.1:0-3358 GCA_036009685.1 Iamia sp.
GCCGAGTGGCGGCGGCAAGTCGACACTGCTGCGCATCATCGCCGGGCTCGAGCAGCCGGACTCCGGCTCGATCGAGATCGCCGGCGCGGACTCGACGTCGCTGCCTCCGCAACAGCGCAACGTCGGCTTCGTCTTCCAGCACTACGCCGCCTTCAAGCACCTGAGCGTGGCTCGCAACGTGGCCTTCGGCCTCGAGATCCGCAAGCGGCCCAAGGCCGACATCAAGGCCAAGGTCCAAGAGCTGCTCGAGCTCGTGCACCTGGAGCAGTTCGCCGACCGCCTCCCGGCCCAGCTCTCCGGCGGCCAGCGCCAGCGCATGGCCCTCGCCCGGGCCCTCGCCGTCGAGCCCAAGGTCCTCCTCCTCGACGAGCCCTTCGGCGCCCTCGACGCCAAGGTCCGCAAGGAGCTGCGGGATTGGTTGCGGCGGCTGCACGACGAGGTCCACGTCACCACCGTGTTCGTCACCCACGACCAGGAGGAGGCGCTGGAGGTGGCCGACGAGATCGTGGTCATCAACGACGGCCGGATCGAGCAGATCGGCCCGCCCGACGCCCTCTACGACACGCCGGCCAACGACTTCGTCATGCGCTTCCTCGGTCCCGTCACCCAGCTCGGCGACCACCTCGTCCGGCCCCACGACCTGGTCCTGTCGTCGACCGACCCGGGGCGGCTCGACAAGGGCTACGTCGTCGAGGGCAGGGTCCAGCGCATCACCCGGGTCGGCTTCGAGGTCCGGGTCGACGTGGCCACCGCCGACCAGGTCGTCCTCGTCACCTTGACCCGCACCGAGATGGCGGGTCTGGGCCTGGCCGAGGGTGCCGCCGCCTGGGTCCGGGTCGTCCCCGGCGCCCCCACCGTCCGCGCCATCGGCCCACCCCCCGACGAAGAGCAGCTCCTCGAGGCCCTCGACGCCTGACCGCCTCGAGCTTTGGACGGAACCACGCCGCATGCGGCGGAGTTCGTCCAAAGCTCGAGGTTGCTCAGCCCTGGCGGACGAGGTCGTGGAGATAGCCGAGCTTCTTGATGACGGCGGGGGTGAGGGCGAAGGGGTAGAGGTCGGCGTGGCCCATCGAGCGGTTCACGGCGTTGAGGGCCGTGGCCAGGGCGGTCCAGTCGCGGGCGACGGACCAGAAGGTCTCGTCGTCGACGTCGCCGGTCGGCTCGACGCTGCCGTCGGCGGTGCCCGCCTCGGGCCCGGCGAGGGCCATGCCGAAGGCACTCGCGGTGTCGAGGGTGTCGCGGATGTGGAGGTAGTGGGCGAAGGTCTCGGCCCAGTCCTCCCATGGGTGCATGGTGGCGTAGGCGCTGACCCAGCTCTCGTGCCACCCGGGGGGCGCGCCCTCGGCGTAGTGCCGGTCGATGGCGTCCTGGTAGCTCTCCCGCTCGTCGCCGAACAGCTCGCGGAACCCCCCGTGGAGACCCGGCCGGGCGACGAGCACCTCCCAGTAGTAGTGCCCGATCTCGTGACGGAGGTGGCCGAGGACCGTGCGGTACGGCTCGTCGAGCTGGGCCCGGAGCATCTCCCGGTGGGCGTCGTCGCTCTCGGCCAGGTCGATGGTGATGACCCCGTCGGCGTGGCCGATCGTCACCGGCTCGTACCGGGTCGACTTCAGGTCGAAGGCCAACCCGGCCTCGGGGTCGGTGCCGCGGTCGACGATCGGCAGCCCCAGCCCGGTGAGCTGCACGACCAGGCGCCGCTTGGCCTGCTCGATCACGACGAGGTTGGCGTGGTCGTCGGGGTCGTCGTCGCCGGGCACGGTGCGGGTCAGCCGGCACGACTCGCAGCGAGGTCCGTCGTCGGGGGCCACCACCCAGGTGCAGCCGGTCGTGGCGTGCTCGAGGCAGCGGGCCCAACCGTCGCCCTCGGGGCCGTCGAGCACGAGGATGTCGTCGAGCGGGAGGGCGAACCCCAGCGGGGCGGCGCAGCGCGGGCAGGTGGCGTCGGCGATGTCGAGGAGATGGCCGCAGCGACCGCACTCATGGGGCTTCAAGCCGGCGGCCCTGCCCCGCTGGTCGGGAGGCGAACCACGTCGACGGAGACCTCCATCTCGTGGGTGGTGCCGTCGGTGAAGATGATCCCCTCGACCGGTGGCACGTCGCCGTAGTCGCGGCCCCACGCCGTGGTGACGTGGCGCTCGCCGGTGAGCACGTCGTTGGTGGGGTCGACTCCGATCCAGCCGTCGCCGGGGAGGTGGACCGCGAGCCAGGCGTGGGTGGCGTCGGCGCCCTCGAGCCGCTCCTTGCCGGGCGGCGGGATGGTCTCCAGGTAGCCGCTGACGTAGCGGGCGGCCAGCCCCTGGGCCCGCACGCAGGCGATGGCCAGGTGGGCGAAGTCCTGGCACACGCCCTTGCGCGCCTCCAGCGCCTCGTCGACCGTCGTGCCCACGTCGGTGGCGCGGGGGTCGTAGGCGAAGTCGGTGTGGATGCGGTGCGAGAGGTCGACGACGGCCTCGAGCAGCGGCCGCCCGACGGTGAACGAGGGGGCGGCGTAGTCCCGGACGGCGGGTCCGACGGCGACGCGGGGCGAGGCCAGCGCCATCTCCCGCGCCTCCAGCCCGGTGGCGTCGCTCGACCGGTGGATCTCGTCGCGCGCCACCTCCCACGGCATGTCGGCGGCGAGCGTCGGCGCCGGTGGCCCGGTGACCTCGACGGTGCTGGTGGCCTCGATCGTCAGCCGGGTGTGGGGGGCGAGGATCGAGAAGGCGACGCACCGGTTGCCGTGGAAGTCGGTGCGGGTGCGGCGGTCGTCGGGGACGGGCCAGAACGACACGGTGGCGTCCTGGGGATCCTGGCCCGGGGCGGCGCGGGGCAGGAGGTGCGTCTGGCCGTAGCTGGCCGTCACCTCCTCCTCGTACCGGTACTCGGTCCGGTGCGTGACCCGGTACACGCTCATGGGCTCGACACCCGGGCCGGGACCAGCGGACGCTGGGGGAGGATCGGGGTGAAGTGGGCGGAGCTGATGGCGTCGGCGGCCCGGCGCAGCCCGGCGACCTGGCCGTCGAGGAACTCGGCCAGCGCCGGCCGGTCGCGGCCGTCGACGGCGTCGGTCGTGGCGAGGGCCCGGGTGTCGGCCACGCGCACCGCGGTCGCCGTCTCCAGCACGTGGCGGCCGGCGGGCGAGAGGCGACCGTCGCCATCGCGGTCGGGCAGCGCATCGACGGCCACTCCGAGGAGCGAGACCTGGTGGGCCAGCGATCGGGGGTTGCCGGGATCGAGCACCAGCAGGTCGAGCAGCGTCTCCAGCTGGCCGTGGGACCGGTAGCGGCGGCGGTACGTGATGATGCTCTCGGTGCCGGAGAGGACGGACTCGAGCACCAGGCTGTCGGTGGCCGTGTCCCGGGCGGTGGTGACCGTGGCC
>DASYLG010000187.1:0-7879 GCA_036009685.1 Iamia sp.
CGGGCCGGGGCCGGGACCCCGTGCGACGATCGAGCCCGGGGCGGATTCGAGGCCCACGAGGTGCCTGGCACCTCGTGGGCGGTCCACCGAGGTCGACGTCAGGCCGGCGTGAAGCGGACGGTGCGGGTGGGGAGGTCGGCCTGGACGAGGCGGACGGGGACGCGCTCGCCGAGCGGTGGCCGGCCGTCGCAGCGGGCCCGGATGGCCGGATCGTCGATGACGACGGTGCTGCGGTCGCGCTCGGCGTCGTGCTCGACGACGGCGGCGTCGAAGGTCTCGCCCACCCGGTCGGCCAGCAGCCAGGCCTCGACGTGGTCGACGGCGGCCCGCTCCACAGCCTTGGCCCGCCTCCCGCTCTGCGCCAGCAGGTCGGGGAGCAGGGGCAGGGCGTCGCGCACCCAGCCGGGCACGGGCCGCCCGGCGGCGACGGCCAGACACACCTCGGTGGCGAAGCGGTCGCCCAGCCGGCGGATCGGCGCGGTGACGTGGGCGTAGGGCGCACCGACGCCGGCGTGGCCGGGTGCGGCCGGAGCCGCACCGTCGAACGGCGTGGACCCGGCGCCCCGCAGCAGCTCGGCGGCCAGGTCGAGGAAGGCGGCGTGGCGGGGCTGGCGGGCGTCGAGATCGGCGAGGACCTCACCCGGCCGGACCCCCTCGGCCCAGGCGATGCCGAGGGCGGGAGCGGCCCGGCGGAGCTTGCGCACGGTGTGCTCGTCGGGCTCGGGGAGCGTCCGGAGGAGTCCGACGCCGGCGTCGAGCATGAGGCCGGCGGCGGCCATGCCGGTCAGCAGCGACACCTGGGCGTTCCAGGTCTCGACCGGGAGCGGCGCCCGGTGCTCGATGGTCCACGACCCGTCCTCGCGGTGGACCACCTCCTGGCTGGGCAGGCCCAGCTCGATCGCCCCCTCGCGGCGGGCCCGGGCCACCCGGGCGGCGCCCAGTGCCGGCAGGAGACGGGCGGCCTCGGGCGCGGTGTCCGCGTCGAGGGCGGCCTGGAGCTCGACGTAGGCATGCCGGCTGCGGCTCCGCACCGTGGCCCGCTCGACGTGCACGCCGGCCTGCTCGCCCTCGCCGTCGATCTCGATGCGCCACAGCACCGCCGGCCGCACCTCGCCGGGCAGCAGGCTGGCGGCCCCCTCGCTCAGCACCGGTGGGTGGAGGGGCACCCGGCCGTCGGGCAGGTAGAGGGTCTCGCCGCGGAGCCGGGCCTCGACGTCGACGGGGTCGCCGGCGACGACGAAGGCGGCCAGGTCGGCGATGGCGTAGTGCACGATCCAGCCGTCGCCGGGGCGCGGCGCGATGTGGAGGGCCTGGTCGAGGTCCATGGCCCCGGGCGGGTCGACGGTGATCAGCTCGACGTCGGTGGCGTCGCGCCGGTCGGTGGGGTCGATGGCATCGCCCGCGATCGCGGCGGCCGCCTCGACCGCGGGCGGGAAGGAGCGGGGCAGCTCCAGGTCCCGCCAGACCGGCTCGAGGTCGAGGTCGGTGTGGAGGGGGCGACGGCGCACGGCGCCTGTCTACTGCCCCGGCCCGGGTGGGTACCCTCGCAGGGGTGGCCGACGACGTGGTGCAGTGGGAGGCCGACGTCGTGCTCTCCGACGGCGGCACCATGCACGTCCGGCCCATCCGGCCCGACGACGGCGAGCGCCTCCTCACGTTCCACGAGCGTCAGTCGCCCGAGAGCATCTACTTCCGCTACTTCAGCCCCCGGCCCCGGCTGAGCGCCACCGACGTCGAGCGGCTGACGAGCGTCGACGGCGTCGACCGCATGGCCTTCGTCGGCCTCATCAACGACGAGATGGTCGGCGTCGCCCGCTACGACCGCTACCCGGCCCAGACCGTCGCCGAGGTCGCCTTCTTCACCGACGACCTCCACGCCGGCCGGGGCATGGCCACCGTGCTGCTCGAGTACCTGGCCGCCGCGGCCCGGGAGGCGGGCATCACCGGCTTCAACGCCCAGGTGCTGCCGACCAACCGGCGCATGCTCGGCGTCTTCAAGCAGGTCGGCTTCCGCGTCACCACCCGGTTCAGCGACGGCGTCATCGAGGTCGAGTTCCCCATCGAGCCGACCGAGGAGGCCATGGCGGCCATGGCCGAGCGGGCCCAGCGGGCCGAGGCCCAGTCGGTGGCCCGGATCCTCGCTCCCCGGTCGGTGGCCGTGATCGGGGCGTCCCGCCGGCCCGACAGCCTGGGCCAGGCCGTGTTCCGCCGCCTGCTGGCCGGCGAGCTCGAGGGACCCGTCTACCCGGTCAACCCCGAGGCCGACGTGGTGGCCAGCGTCCGGGCCCACCCGTCGATCCTCGACGTGCCCGACGAGATCGACCTCGCCGTCGTCGTGGTGCCGGCCGACCAGGTGGCCGAGGTGGTCGAGCAGTGCGGCCGCAAGCGGGTGCAGGGCCTGGTGGTCATCTCCGCCGGCTTCGCCGAGACGGGGGCCGACGGGGCCCGCCGCGAGCGCGAGCTGGTCGACCAGGCCCGGCGGCTCGGGATCCGGCTCATCGGCCCCAACACGATGGGCGTGGTCAACACCGCCCCCGACGTGCGGCTGCTGGCGACCTTCGCCGATGTGGCCCCCAAGCCCGGGCGGGTGGCGGTGTCGTCGCAGTCGGGCACGATCGGCGCCGCCCTGCTGCGCCGGCTCGACCAACTGGGCCTCGGCGTGTCGTCGTTCGTGGCCACCGGCAACAAGGCCGACGTGTCCGGCAACGACCTCCTCCAGTACTGGGAGACCGACGAGGCCACCGACGTGGTGCTCCTCTACCTGGAGTCGTTCGGCAACCCCCGCAACTTCGCCCGGATCGCCCGCCGGGTCGGCCGGACCAAGCCCATCGTGGCCGTGAAGGCCGGGAGCGCCCTGGCCGCCCGGGGCGCCGACCGGGGGATCGACGGCGAGGGGGACGGCTTCGCCGGGCCCACCCGGGCCGGCAGCCGGGCCGGGCTCCAGAGCGAGGAGGTGTCCGACGCCCTGCTGGCCCAGACCGGCGTGATCCGGGTCGACACCCTCGACCAGCTCTTCGACGTCACCCGCGTGCTCGTCGACCAGCCCCTTCCGGCCGGGCGCCGCGTCGCCGTGCTCTCGAACTTCTGGGGGCCGGCGGTGCTGGCGGCCGACGCCTGCGTGGCCGCCGGGCTGGTGCTGGCCGACGTGGCGCCGGCCCGAGCCAGGGCGCTCGAGGGCCAGCTGCTGGCCGGGACGCGGGTCGGCAACCCCTTCGAGCTGACGTCGGACGCCGGGCCCCACGAGCTGACCGTGGCCGCCCGGGCCCTGCTCGACGATCCCGGGATCGACGCCCTCCTGGTGCTCCACGCCCCGTCGCTCGACGGCGGCGTGACCGCCATGGCCGAGGCCCTCGGGGCGGTGGCGGCGGAGTCGTCCAAGCCGGTGGTGGCGTCGTTCCTCGGCTCGGTGCTGCCCGGCGACCGCCCGGCCGGCGCCGTCCCCGTGTTCGTGTTCCCCGAGGCCGCCGCCCGCGCCCTGGGCCGGGTGGCCCGGTACGCCGAGTGGTGCGCCCGCCAGACCGGCTCGGTGCCGGCGGTCGAGGGGGTCGACGTCGCCGGCGCGCGCGAGAGAGCAGCCCAGCTGGTCGAGGCCGGGCCCGGCCCGCCGCCGCTCGACGACGCCCTCGACCTGCTGGCCCGCGTCGGCGTCACGCCCGTGCACCAGGAGGTGGTGTCGACGGTCGACGAGGCCGTGGCCGCGGCCGGCGCCATCGGCTGGCCGGTGGCGCTCAAGGCGCTCGGCGTCGAGCGGCCGTCGCGGACCGAGGAGGGTGGGGTCGCCGTCGACCTGTTCGACGAGGACGACCTGCGCCGCTCCTACGGCCGCATGGCCGCCCTCCACGGCGAGGCCATGGTCGTGCAGGAGATGGCGCCCACCGGGATCGACTGCCGCATCGAGATCGACCAGCACCCGGTCCTGGGCTCGGTCCTCGGCTTCGGCCCGGCGCTGGCCGGCTCGTTGGCCCACCGCATCCTCCCGCTGACCGACGACGACGCCCTCGACCTGGTCGCCCACGGGCCCCTGTCCGACGAGCTGGCCGACGTGGCGCCCGCCGGCCGGGCCGCGCTGGTCGAGCTGCTGCTCCGCCTCTCGGCCCTGGCCGACGCCGTCCCCGAGCTGGCCCAGCTGCGCGTCGGCCCCGTCATCGTCAGCGACACCCGCGCCGCCCTCACCGACGTCCGCCTCGCCCTCGCCCCCTGGGAGCCGGTCTCCCCCGTGCGCCGCCTCGGGTAGCGCCCCGCGCTCAGAACCTGGTCTGGGCGTTGGTGTAGTACTCGGCCGAGCTGGCCAGGGAGATCCAGAGCGTCGGCAGCTGCCCGCTGCCGGTCAGCTGCTGGGACCAGTACGTCAGCCCACCGGAGTCGGCGAGGCGGTCGAGCACGATGCAGTAGGACCCGGCCGCCAGCGACCCCTGGCTCTCCAGACTCGTCGCCAGGCATGGGTTCTGTCCGGGCGTGCCCGCCACCCGGGCCGTCGCCGACTCGCTCGACCTGAGGATCGACGCGGCGACGAACGGGCGGGTCGCCGTGGCGGCGTTCAGGCGGCCGGCCCAGTAGGTCACGTCGCTGCTGAGCGCCGGCCTGAGCAGGGTGTGCAGGTAGACGGCCTCGACGAAGCTCTCGTTGGTCCCACCGTTGTCGTCGAAGTACGTGGTGCCGGCGATGAGCGCGACCTCGGACGCGACGAAGTTGCCGGACGTGTTCAGGTTGCTCACCACGGTGCCGAACGTCGAGTCCGTGGTCCCGAGGTAGTACAAGCTCGCTCCCAACACCCAGAGGTTCTCGAACTCGGTGTCGTTGAGGATGGAGGTGAGCATCGAGCCGCGCGTGCCGCTCTGCAGGTAGGCGGACCACCACGTCAGCTCGGACGCCGTGGGCTCACGGAGGAGGAAGTCGTCGTACACCGCGGTCGTGAACTTCTCGTTGTTGGTCAGGGCCCCCGCCGGCGGCGCGGGCATCGCCAGGACGGCGACGCCGGCCAGGAGGGCCGAGGCGAACGCGGCCCGCGCGCGCCGAGGCCGGGCACCGGACGTGGACGGGTTGGACTGGCGACGCTTGGACGTCATCTCTGCTCCTTGTGGGGATCCCGAGGGATCGGATCTCTCTCCGCTGCGGGCCGGGTGCTTCGCTGATCTCCGTCAGGTGACGGGTTGCCGCCTCTCGACCCCGCGGCATCGTTCGCCCTGCCATCGGGCGACATCGTCGAGCGCCTGCTGCTCCGCGCTCGACAGGGGACTGGGGCCCGACTGTCGGGCGCGGAGCGCCTCGGCCGTCGTTCCCTCCGCGCCATCGTCGTCGAGGGCCTCGGCGAGCACCTGCGCTTCGGCCGCGGACACGGCCAGCTGACCTCGATCGTCGACCCACTCGTCGGCCGGCCGCTCACCCAGGGCGAAGCAGTGCGCGGCGATGCGCTGACGCCGCTCGGCCGGAGACTCGTGCACCGTGTCGGCGACGAACCAGGCGATGGCGCCGACACCGAGCACGGGGACCAGCGCGACCAGGGCGTTGCGAGGGCGGGGACGACGCATCGGTCCGGCTACGGGTAGGCCGGCACCGGATCGCGGCCCCAGAAGCAGTTCGTCTCGTACCAGTACGGATGCAGCTGGGTCCGGATGTCGCTGGTGTACCAGTCGTAGCCGAAGCCGGCACCGGCCTTGATCTTGACGTTGATGCAGACGCTCCGGTCGTGGACGTCCGTCGCCCGAAGCGCCTCACCGAGGTCCGAGTACTGGTCAGGTCCGGTTGCCCCGTTCCAGCGGTCCCGGACGAAGTCCGTGCACGGGCCGGGGCACTCGATCTTGTTGATGCCCTGGGAGCGCAGCTGCTCCGCCGATGCCTTCTCCTTGGCGTACGTCGTCCCCCGTGTGGCCTTGTAGATCAACCCGTAGAGGTCACGGGTGGAGTGACGGGAGATGGTCACGCGCGCGGTCGTCACCGACACGACCTCGACGACGAAGTCGTCCTTCTGCATCTTGAAGCATCCGGTCGCCACCATGACGAGGGCGAGGAACACGGGGACGAGCCGTCCCCCTCGACGGCTCGTGGCGGTCCTGATCCTGTTCACCGTCATCCCTCCACCGCCATCTCGAGGCGCAGGAGCGCCCTGGGGTCCTTCGCCACCTCGGCGAGGTCGTCGGCGCTCGAGCGCACCAGCAGGATCCGGCCGGCTTTGGTCGTCGTGGGGCTGACCAGGACGTAGGCCGGCTCGGCGGCCTCCATCTCGACCTTCCCGGTCCACGTGGCCGATCCCCGCGACAGCGGCATGCCGTCGCCCAGGAGCCCGGCGACCGCACGGGGATCGCCCGGCACCGACACGACGTCCACGTGGCTGCCGTCGGACCGGGCGACCACGGCGCCGACGGCATCGAGGGCCAACGCTCCCGGGCCGAGGCCCAGCGGTGTGTCGAGCGCGGCGACGGCGGCGGCAGGGGCCTCCACGTAGGCGAAGGGCCGCTTGGCCAGGCCGCCGCTGAGCACGGCGATGGCTGCGTCCAGCGCCGCCATCGGATCCTGGCCCGAGGCGGAGGCGACGATGACCGGGCCCGTCGACGTGTTCTCGACGAGGACCTGCCGGATGCCGGCCGAGGGCTCCCGGCGGAGCAGCTCTCGTCCGCCCTCGACGGTCCTGGTGGCGTCGGCCGAGAAGTCGGGGACCAGCGCGGCGTCCAGCCGCTGGACCCAGAACGCCGCGCCCGTCGTCTCGTCGATCAAGGTCCCGCCGCCTTCGGACGGATCCACGTAGTTCTCACCGGCGAAGACCTCGAGGACCTCAGGTCGCGCACTGCCCGCCTGGGCACCGCGGCTCACGACCGGCTCCCCGGGCCCGCTGGCCCGACCGGCCAGGCCGATGGCGGCCGCGGCGATCACCAACCCTCCCACCGCCACGCGCGTCAACAAACGCACAGACCCGACCTTCACAGTTCCCTCCACTGATCGCCTGCCGGGGAGTGTGGACGCGCGAGAGGACGATGTCAATTGCCTTCCGCCGGCTGACGAGGTGAACGTCTGGTGGCTCAGGTCGGGCCAGCCGGCCCCTGAGGGCTACCTGCCGTTGACGGACCAGTGCCAGGATTCCGACGGCAGGTTGTACATGCCGTAGGAGGAGGCGTTGGCGCTGAGCCAGCTGAAGCAGCGGCTCGACCGGGTGCAGTTGGAGAAGTCGATGGCCAGGCCGAGCTCGTGCTGCGAGGAGCCGGGGCGGGCCGTGGGCGGGCTGCACTGCGACGACGGCATCTCCCAGATGGCGTAGTAGCTGGAGCCGCAGTTCTGCTCGCGCAGGGCGATCTGCTGGGACGGGTCGCGGTAGCCACCACCGCTGAGGCCGAGGCCCTCGCTGGCGGCCGCGTTGATCATCCGGGTGACCTGGTCGGCGATCTGGCAGTTGACGGTGATGCCGGCGGCGTTGCACAGGGCGATGCCACCGCTGCCGGACCCGACGCCGCCACCGCTGGGCGGGGGGGTGATCGGCGCCGACTCGCCGCCGTCGGCCTCGGGCGGGTTGACGTTCGCCGCCGCCAGGTTGGCGGCGTCGGCGGCCGCGGCCGCCTCGGCGTCGGCCTGGCGCTCCGCCTGCATGGCCAGGGCGGCCAGGCGGGCCTGGACCTCGGCGGCCTCTCGGGCGATCTCGGCCGACAGGTCGGCTTCCTCCTCGCCCAGCCGGACGACGTCCGCCAGCTGGATGTCGACGCGCTCCTGGAGCTGGTCGGCGAAGGCGGCCTGCTGGTCGCGGGCGGTCTGGAGGCTGTCGATGCGGGTCTGGACCTCGCGACGCTGGGCCTCGGCCCGCTCGCCGGCGGCGACGGCCTCGCGGCGCTGGACCCGCAGGTCGGCCTGGGCGGCCCGGACCTGGTCGACGAGGTCCTCGTCGTCGGCGGCCTGG
>DASYLG010000188.1:0-4252 GCA_036009685.1 Iamia sp.
CGGCTCGGCTCCTACGTCCATGGGCGGATGTGGCCGGGTCGTGCCGGACATCTCCTCGGCAGGGCCTCGGAGAGCAGGGCACCGTGCTTCTGGGTCGTCTCGCCTGGCGGCTCGGCTCCTACGTCCATGCCGCACCGTACCTACCTGCCAGGGAATCGTGCCGGGATGGAGATCAGCGGATGGTGGGCGTCATGACCGACACCACCACCACCACCACCACCGACACCACCGACCCGACCGACGACGCGGTGGCCGTCGCCGCCCTCGTCGATGCCCACCTCGCCGCCTTCTCGGCCCCCGACGATGCCACCCGCCGAGCCCTGATCGAGCAGGCGTGGGCGCCCACCGGCCACTTCGCCGACCCGCTCTTCGCCGCCACCGGCCACGACGAGATCGACGCCCTGGCCGCCTCGGTCCCCGGGCTCTACCCCGACCACGTCTTCACCCGCACCAGCGGCATCGACCTCCACCACGGCCAGGCTCGCTACGCCTTCGCCTTCACCGGGCCCGACGGCACCGTCGTCGTCGACGGCGTCGAGGTCGCCCAGGTGGGCGTCGAGGGCCGCCTCGTCCGGGTGATCGGCTTCTTCGGACCCGTGCCCGAGGCGTGATCGGAGCGTCCCCTGACTGACTAGTCACTTTGGGTGCTCAAGTCCTCACCCTCCGAGACCGATGGTCCGGGCATGGCTCCCCGCCCGTCCCGTCCCTCGACCCGGCTCGTGCGCCGCGCCGTGCTCGGCCTGGGCGCCGTGCTGGCGCTGGTCCCGCTGGCCGGCTGCTCGCCCGACCAGGTGACGCTCCGGGGTCACGGCTACGGCCACGGCCGGGGCATGAGCCAGTGGGGCGCCCTGGGCTACGCCGTCGACCACGGTTGGAGCGGGACCCAGATCCTCGACCACTACTACGGCGGGACCGGCACCCGGGTCGTCCCGGCCTCGCAGCAGAAGGTCTACCTGACCGCCACCAAGGGCAAGGACCTCCTCGTCACCCAGACCGATGCCGCCCTCCGGGTCGACGGCTACGCCAACGACGTCGCCGCCGTGAAGATCTCCCGCATCGGTGCCGGCACGTTCCGGGTCTGGCGGGGAAGCGGCTGTGGTGGCCCCTGGACCCTCGTGGGCGATCGCCGCGCCAGCGCCGTCACCGTCCGCAGCTCGCTCCCCCAGGGCGACGACGTCGACCGGATGATGCAGCTCTGCACCGCGTCCGGCACCGCCTACTACCGGGGCATCGTCCGGGCCGTCGACGCCCTCGGCACCATCGTCACGGTCAACGAGGTCCACATCGAGTCGATGCTCCGCTCGATCGTGCCCAAGGAGGTGTCGCCCTCGTGGGCCGACGCCGGGGGCGGCAAGGGTGCCGCCGCCGTCCGGGTCCAGGCCATCGCCGCCCGCTCCTACGCCCTCTCCGGCGACACCCGCTGGGGCAGCTGGGCCACGACCTGCGACAGCACGACCTGCCAGGTGTACGCCGGCTACGGCACCCGGGCGAGCGGCTCGTCGACCATCCTCCGCAACGAGGACAACCGGACCACCAGGGCCGTCACCGCCACCGCCGGCCAGGTCCGGGCCTTCCCGGGCGGCCGCATCGCCCGCACCGAGTTCTCGGCCTCCAGCGGCGGCTGGACCGCCGCCGGCGAGTTCCCCGCCGTCGTCGACGACGGCGACGACTACGCCGGCAACGCCAGCCACTCCTGGTCCGTGACCCTCACGCGGGCCGCCATCGAGCAGGCCTTCGACCGCCGTCAGGGCAAGGACATGGGCACCTTCAACGGCTTCGACGGCTGGAACCGCACGGGCAAGGGCGACCTCGGCGGCCGGGTCAACTCGGTCCGGGCCCGCTTCTCCAAGGGTGACGTCACCCTGACGGGAGAACAGATGCGCACCCTGTTCGCGCTCAAGAGCAACTGGTTCGCGGCATGATCTCCTCCATGGCCCCAGCCCCTCCACGCCCGGCGCTCGCGGCGCGCCCCACCAAGCCCGCCCGTCGACGGCTCCGAGGCGCCCTCGGCGTCGTCCTCCTGGCGCTGAGCGCCCTCGGCACGACCGCCGGGTCCGGCGCACCCGCCGGCGCCGCCAACGCCACGCTGCGCGTGCTGCGCACCGTCGACGTCCAGTTCGGCTCGCGCGTCCGGGACTCCGGCACCACCGAGCGGTACTCCTCTCCGGCGGTGGGCGACCTGAACGGTGACGACAAGCCCGAGCTGGTCGTCGCCGCCCCCAACGGCACCATCACCGCCACCCGCCTCGACACCGGCGCCCGCATCTGGCAGCGATCGCTCGGCGCCACCGAGATCCACGCCACGCCCCTCATCGACGACGTCGACGGCAACGGCACCATGGACGTGGTCGCCGCCACCATGCGGGGCCAGGTGTTCCTGCTCAACGGTCAGAACGGCGGCGTGATCCGCACCTTCAACCAGGGTGCCCCCCAGAACTGCCCGGCCGGGGTCGACTGCCGGCCCGACGGCTTCTTCGCCACCCCCGCGGTCGGCGACGTCAACCACGACGGCAAGAAGGACATCATCGCCCCCAGCTACGACCACTCGGTCTACGCCTGGAGCGTGGGCGGCACGCTGCTGTGGCGGGCCTTCCTCTACGACACCCTGTGGTCGTCCCCGGCCATCGTCGACATCGACAAGAACGGCCGCAACGAGGTCGTCCTCGGCGGTGACATCTACGCCGGCAACCCCCTCGGCGTGCCCCAGGGTGGACTGGTGTGGGCCCTCAACGGCTCGAACGGCAGCCGCTACTCGGGCTACCCGAAGTCGATCCCGGGCGAGGTCGTCTGGTCGTCGCCCGCCATCGCCGACATCAGCGGCGACGGCTTCCCGGACGCGGTCGTCGGCACCGGCACGATGTTCGGCGACGGCGCCGCCAGCCGTCGCCTCTGGGCCTTCTCCCTGCGCAGCCGGGCCAACCTCCCGGGCTGGCCCGTCGCCACCACCGGGCGGGTGGCCCAGCAGCCGGCCATCGGCGACATCGACGGCGACGCCGCCAAGGAGGTCGTCGTCAACAGCGAGAACGGCTACCTCGAGGCCTACGAGGCCAACGGCTCGCGCCGCTGGGCCACCTGCAACGCCAACAGCCGGACCGGCTGCGGCAGCCCCGCCTCGCACAGCGGCGTCGTCATCGCCGACGTCGACAACGACGGCCGCCAGGAGGTCGTCGCCACCTCGGGGGTCTGGCTGCGGGTCTTCGACTTCGGCGCCAAGGTGCTGGAGGCCGAGCTCCGGCTGCCGGGCACCTACGCCCAGTACCTCCACCCGGCCTCGGTGCCGGCCATCTCGGAGCTCAACGGGTCGACGGTCATCGTCCAGTCGGCGTACTTCAAGGCCAACGGGCACGGTGGTGACGTGGTCGGTGGCGACTACGTCCGCAGCGCCGTGTTCACGACCGACAAGCCGCTGTGCGCCGAGGACTGGCCGACGTTCAAGCGCAGCCCCCGCCGCGACTCCGTGGTGACCGCCCGCCCGCCGTGGCACCCGTTCGCCTGCGGCCGCCCGTTCGTGGCCCAGCAGTACCAGGACCTGCTCGGCCGCCCGCTCGACGCCAACGGCCAGGCCTACTGGACCGCCCGCCTGCGCACGACCTGGTCGGGCCCCCGGGTCGTCGAGGGCTTCATGAACAGCGCCGAGTTCAAGGGCGTGGCCGCTCCCGTCGTGCGCCTGCACATCGGCGCCGCCAGCGGGCCGCCGGGTCCGTCCACCGACATCCGGTCCGAGATGGTCTCGCTCCGCCAGGGCGAGACGCTCACCGAGATCGCCGACACCCTGCTGTCCGATCTGCCGGAGCAGACCGACGCCCAGCTCGTCGACGGCGCCTTCCCCCGGCTGACGGGCCGGACGCCCACCACCACCGAGCGGAACACCGCCCTCGGCGACATCGAGGAGAACGGCCAGGGCGCGTGGCTGGCCGGGCTGAGCGAGTCGTTCTCGGCCACCTCCAGCCTGGTCGACGAGGTCCAGGTGGCCATGACCTACATCGGCCTCCTCGACCGGGCCCCGGATGCCGGCGGCTACGACTTCTGGGTCGACCAGGTCGAGGGGGGCGTCTCGCCCCAGCGGCTCATCGAGCAGTTCCTCAACACCCCCGAGTACCGCGAGCGCGTGCTCTAGTCCGCTCGGACGCGACGAGGCCCCGGATCCAGGGGGGAGATCCGGGGCCTCGTACTCCCCCTCATCGGGGGAGGCTGGGATCAGGCGGCGCGGCGGGCGGCGGCGCGGACCTGCTGGCGGGCGTCGCGGGCCGTC
>DASYLG010000189.1:0-2356 GCA_036009685.1 Iamia sp.
CGACGTGTACAAGGCCTGCGTCGACGACGAGAAGGTGCGCACCCGGGTGATGAACGCCATCACGATCGGCTTCCTCGGCACCTCGACCCTGTGGGCCATCTGGTCGATCGCCCGCGACCCGGTGGCTCGGCGCGACCTCAAGGGCCTGCGGCGCTCGTTGGCCAAGGTCAAGAGCTCGCCGTGGCTCAGCAAGGACGTCCGGACGCGGATCCGGGACTACAACCGGCCCGACTTCCACCCCGACGACCACGACGCCTCCGAGCTGCTGGAGACGTGGCGGGCCCGCCTCTTCGGCGAGGCCGGCACGCTGGTCGACCATCTCGCGACCAAGGCGTCGTAGCCCGTCGGCTCTAGGGTGGACGCTCGCTGGATCGTCACACCCGTCGACCCACGTCTCCCGTCAGGAAGTAGAGGGTCACATGGGCAAGCGAGGACAGCAGTCCGCCGAGAAGCGTCGCATCGACAAGCTCCGCCAGGAGAAGCAGGCCGCCAAGCGCGAACGCCGCCACAGCGGTGAGGGCGGCGGGGCCGACGGCGAGGCCGTCGACACCGAGGCGATCATGGAGCGGTTCCGCATCCTGAGCGAGGCCCACGCCGCCGGCAAGGTCAGCGACGAGGACTTCGAGCCCGCCCGCCACGAGATCATGGTGGCGCTCGGCGTCGAGGAGCCCCGCGAGGAGGAGCCGGCCGCCGAGCAGGGCTGACCACCGAGGCGAGGCCCATGACCTGGGACCGGCTGCGGAGCTGGTGACGGCGGCGTCGGGGGCCGGCCTGGAGGTCGTCACCGCCGAGCGGCGGGACCCGTACCCCTCCGAGCACCCCACCGTCCGTCTCATCGTCGAGGCCGTCCGCCCCCAGGTCGCGGGCGGTTCGGCTAGTCGGGGATCGTGATCTGGAGGAGGAGGGCGGCGAGGGCGTCGCGGGTGGCGTCGGCGGCCTGGCTGCCAGCCACCGCCAGCGTGATCTGGACGTCGCCGGCGACGAGGGTGGCGTAGGCGGTCTCGTTCACGACGCAGGCGAAGGCCCCGTCGCCGGCCTCGACGTCGACCACCGATCCCTCGTCGCAGGAGGTGGCGGCCGCGGCGGCGTCGATGTCGCCGTCGGCCTCGGTCTGGGCGATCAGGAGCGTGGCCGCGTCGCCCAGCGTGTAGTCGCAGCTGGTCTCACTGCCCTCCAGGAGCTCGACGGGCAGCGTGATCGCCTCGGCCACGGCCTCGGTGGTGACGAACGGGCAGGGGCCGAGCGTGGCCTCGGTGGTGGCGTCGGCGCCCGCCGCCTCGGTGGTCTCGGCCGGGTCGCCGGACCCGTCGTCGCCGTCGTCGCTGCACCCGATGCCGGCCAGCACCACGGCGAGCACCAGCCCCCACGTCGCCATCCGTCGCATCGCCGGACGGTAGCGCCCGTCGCGCCGATACCGTCTGACCTCCATGGCACGGAAGAAGGCGCGGGGTCGGGGCGACGTCGAGCACGTCGGGCGGGTGACGCTGTCGTCGTGCCCGGTGCGGGGCGACGACCAGCCCTGCGCCCCGCTTAACCGGCTGACGATGTGGCCGGTCGAGGGTGGTCCGGTCAAGGAGTGGTGCACGTGCAGCTGCGGGCGGCGCTTCCCGACCTCGCACCCCGATGCCGCCGAGCACCTCGTGGCGCCGCTCGACCCGGGCGAGCCGTTCGTCGTCGAGCCCGGTCGCAGCGAGACGTGGACGGGCGCGGAGGTGTGGCCGGCCGACGAGCACGACGAGCGGGCCGCCGTGGGCGTGGCCCCCGTCGAGACGCCCGTGCTGCACCGGCCCACCGAGCCGGTGGGGCGGGTCACGCCGGCGATCAGGGCCTTCGCCAAGCACATGGTCAAGGTGATGCACCGGGCGCCGGGGGTGGGCCTGGCCGCCAACCAGGTCGGGGCCCCGCTGCGGATGTTCGTCCAGGTCCACAAGCGGGCCATGCCCGAGGTCGTCGTCGACCCCGAGGTCCGGGCCACCGAGGGACGGTGGACCTACACCGAAGGCTGCCTGTCGCTCGAGGTCGACGGCACCCACGCCCGCCTCGACCGGCCCAAGTTCGTCCAGGTGCGGGGGCGCACGGTCCACGGCGACGTGGTCGAGGTGACCGCCGACGAGATCGTGGCCCGCATCTGCCAGCACGAGATCGACCACCTCGACGGCATCGAGTACGTCCAGCGCCTCGTCGGCGAGGCCCACGACCACGTCTACGAGATCATGACCGCCGACGGCATCGACGTGACCGTGTTCCCCGAGCGCCCCTACTGACTCCCACGAGGTGCCAGGCACCTCGTGGGACCGCCATGCGCGCGATCGCCCATCGACCAGCGCCCACGAGGTGCCTGGCACCTCGTGGGCAC
>DASYLG010000190.1:0-4399 GCA_036009685.1 Iamia sp.
CCGGGAGACGCTCTGGACCGAGCTCCGCCTCGCCGTGGGCTCGTTCCTGCACGACCTGTTCCGCCAGGGCGCCTTCGCCGGCACCACCCCCCGCGAGGCCTACTCGGTGCGCTGCGACAGCACCACCACCACACAGGCCGACATCGACCGGGGGACCGTCAACATCCTCGTCGGCTTCGCGCCCCTGAAGCCCGCCGAGTTCGTCGTCCTCGCCTTCCAGCAGGTCGCCGGGCAGGCGTCCGACTGACCCGCCAGGAGACCCGATGCCCCCCACGCTCACCGCTCCCGGCGTCTACGTCCAGGAGATCCCCAGCGGCACCCGCGCCATCACCGGCGTGTCGACCTCGCTCACCGCCTTCGTGGGCCCCACGCCGGCGGGGCCGGCCGACGAGCCCGTCAAGGTCACCAGCTGGTCCGAGTTCGAGCGGCGCTTCGGCGGGCTGTCGCCCACCAGCCCGGTCGGCCACGCCGTCCAGCACTACTTCCTCAACGGCGGCGCCGAGGCCCTCGTGGTCCGGGTCGTGGCCGACGACGCCGCCCGGTCCGCCGCCACCGTGCCGGTCGAGCTGATCACCCTCGCGCCCGTCGCCGCCGTGGCCGCCCTGGCCGACTTCCACCACCTCGACGTCTCCGCCACCGAGCCCGCCGGTGGCACGGTCGACCTCACGGTCACCGCCGTGGACGCCGAGGGCGCACCTCTGGAGGTCGACGGCCAGCCGGCCCGGATCACGGTGGCCGCCGTCGACGTCGACGCCGCCGACGCGGCCGCCGACATCGAGGCCGCCACCATCGCCGGTGTGGCCCCGGCGAGGCGCCTGGTCGAGGCGGCCCGACACGACCTGCGGACCGACGGCCCGGTCCCTGCCGACGTCGACGCCGGCCTGGTGGTCTCCGGCGTGGGCCTCCAGGCCGGCGACCCGGGTCGCTGGGGCGACCAGCTCCAGGCCGAGCTGTCCACCGTCGACGCCGAGCCCGGCTTCGCCCACATCACGATCCGCCAGACCACCCCCGGCGGCGCGGTCGTGGCCGAGGAGACCCACCTCGGCCTGGACCTGCGCTCCGGCGCCGCCCCGCCGGCCGGCGCCGTGCTCGACGACCGCTCGGCGCTGGTCGGCTCGGGCCCCGCCCGCCCCGGCGCCCTGCTCACCGCTCCGCTCACCACCGCGCCGTTCGGCGGCGGGGCCGACGGGTCCGCCCCGTCGGCCGAGGCGGTGGCCGGCAAGGCCGAGGACGGCACCGGCCTCCAAGCGCTCCACCGGACCGACCTGTTCAACCTCCTGTGCATCCCCCGCTCGGGGTGGAGCCTCGACGACGCCGCCGACACCGCCCTGTGGACCGCGGCCGTCGTCCTGTGCGAGCAGCGCCGGGCCTTCCTCCTCGTCGACCCGCCCGACGAGTGGAGCACGCCGGCCGCCGCCGCCAGCGGGGCCCTGAGCTTCCCGCTCCGCAGCGAGAACGCCGCCCTCTACTTCCCACGCATCCGGGTGTCGGACCCCCTCCAGGAGGGCCGGCTGGCGACCTTCCCGCCGTGTGGCGCCGTCGCCGGGGCGATGGCCCGCACCGACGCCCGGCGGGGCATCTGGAAGGCCCCCGCCGGCACCGACGTCGGCCTCGTCGGCGTGCCCGAGCTGGCCCAGCCCCTCACCGACCCGCAGCAGGGCGACCTCAACAGGCTGGGCGTGAGCTGCCTCCGCAGCTTCCCGGTCTACGGGCGGGTGATCTGGGGCGCCCGCACGCTGAAGGGCGCCGACGACGCCGCCTCCGAGTGGAAGTACGTGCCCGTCCGCCGGCTCGCCCTCCACCTGGAGGAGAGCCTGGCGCGGGGTTCCCGGTGGGCTGTGTTCGAGCCCAACGCCGAGCCCCTGTGGGCCGAGCTCCGGCTCAGCATCGGGGGGTTCCTGCACCAGCTGTTCCGGCAGGGCGCCTTCCAGGGCAGCACCCCCGCCGAGAGCTACTTCGTGAAGTGCGACCGCGAGACCACGCTGCCATCCGACGTCGACAAGGGCATCGTCAACGTCCTCGTCGGCTTCGCCCCGGCCAAACCGGCCGAGTTCGTCATCATCAAGCTGCGACAGATGGCCGCCCCGGCCGGACTGTGAGAAGCACATGGCCCAGTTCACCGTCAACACCAGCCGGTTCGATCCGTACAAGAACTTCAAGTTCCGCGTGAAGTGGGACGGGCGCTACGTCGCCGGCGTCAGCAAGGTGAGCGCCCTCAAGCGCACCACCGAGGTGATCGAGAACCGCAGCGGCGGCGATCCCAGCACGGTCTTCCGCTCACCGGGCCAAACCAAGTTCGAGGCCGTGACCCTCGAGCGGGGCGTGACCCACGACGTCGAGTTCGAGCAGTGGGCCAACAAGGTGTGGCAGCTCGGTGCCGGCCTGGGGTCGGAGGTCTCGCTCAAGGACTTCCGCAAGGACATCCTCCTCGAGCTGTGCAACGAGGCCGGCCAGGTCGTCGTGACCTACCGCCTCTACCGGTGCTGGGTCAGCGAGTACCAGTCGCTCCCCGAGCTGGACGCCAGCGGCAACGCCGTGGCCATCCAGACGCTGAAGCTGGAGAACGAGGGATGGGATCGCGACCCGGCCGTGGTCGAGCCCACCGAGCCGTCGTTCACGGTCCCGGCCTGACCCATGGCCGCGGGCCTCACGCCCGAGGCGATCCTCGACGTGTGGGAGCGGTCCCGCCGGCTGGAGCCGTTCGACCGGGCCCACCACCTGCGCGCCGCCCTCGAGCCGGCGGTGGCGCCCGACGTCCTGCTCGACGAGACCGTCGGGCGCCGCGACGCGGCCCTGGTCCACGGTCGGATGGGCACCTTCGGGTCCGAGGCCGAGTGCTTCGTGGAGTGCCCCCGCTGCGGGGACCCGCTGGAGCTGACGGTCGACCTGGCCCGGCTCGTCGAGGGGATCGGCACCCCGCCCGACGCCGGCGGCCCCCACCGGGTCGACGGCGCCGGGGGCACCGTCACCTTCCGGCTGCCCACCACCGGCGACCTGGCCGCCGTGCGCGACGACGCCGACCCCCGGGCGGCGCTGCTCGATCGGTGCGTGCTGGCCGTCGAGCCCGGGCCGGACGCCCTCGACGTCGAGGCGCTCGATGCGGCCATGGCCGAGCTCGACCCGCTGGCCGATGTCGAGCTGGCCCTCACGTGCGCGCCCTGCGGCCACGCCTGGACGGCCCGCTTCGACATCGCCAGCCACCTGTGGGGCGAGGTCGAGGCCGAGGCCCAGCGGCTCATCGCCGAGGTCGACGCCCTGGCGCGGGCCTACGGGTGGAGCGAGGGGGAGATCCTCGCCCTGAGCGCCCGGCGCCGCCAGAGCTACCTCGAGCGCCTGGGGCTGGTGTGACCGGCTACCTCGACGCCCTCGTGACCCGCCTGCGCCCCGAGGGGGCGGTCGCCCCGCTGGTGCGACCGGCCGACGCCGCCGACCTCGCCCTGGGCCCGCTCGGCGACCTCGACGGCGAGGAGACGATCCCCGGAGACCTGGGCGACGCCGCCCGGGCGCCCGGTCCGCCGCCGGGCCTCGACGCCGGCCGACCGGCCCCACCGGGACCGGCGCCCTCGACGGTCTCCCCCCGGCCCGGCCCGCCAGCGCCCGCGCCGCCCCCGATCGAGGCCCGGCGGTCCGCCCCGGCCCGGCCACCGGCGGACGACGGGACCGCACCCCGGCAGGGGGACGATGCCGAGCCGCGGGTGGTCCGGCCGCGCCCCCGGGACACGCCGACGACCCCGTCGAACGACGCTCGACGCCGGGTCGAGCGGATCGAGCGGGTCGAGCACCACACCCGGGAGGTGGTGCGGGAGCACGTCGTCGAGCGCCGGGCCGACCCGCCCGCCCCGCGGGCGCCGGCACCGCTGCGGCCCATCGTCCGGCCCGCTCCCCTCGGCCCGGCCCCGACCGGCGGTCGCGGCGGCCCCGACGGCCCGACGCCGGCTCCGGACGCCGCCCCGACCGTCCACGTCCGCATCGGCCGGATCGTGGTCCATGGCGACGTCGCCCGCCCGGCCCCGTCCCGGCCCGCCCCCGCCCCGGTCGACCACCGCAGCCTGGCCGACTACCTCGACGGCCGGGACAGCTCGTGAGCGCCTCGACCTTTGGACGGAACCACGCCCCATGTGGCGGAGTCGGTCCAAAGCTCGACGGGGGTGGGCGATGAGCAGCGCGCTGGCGCTGGCGACGGTGACGGCCGTCCTCCAGGCCCGCATCACCACCCTGCTGGACCGCGCCGACCTGACCGGGTTCACGACCCGCGCCACCCACCCGACGAAGGCCGACGAGCCCGGCGTCTACCTCCACCTCTACGAGGTCGTGCCCAACCCGGCGCTCCGCAACGAGATGACCCCCGAGCGGGCCGCCGACGGCACCGTCGTGCGCCGGCCGCGCCTGGCCCTCGACC
>DASYLG010000191.1:0-2191 GCA_036009685.1 Iamia sp.
CCTGGACGGCCCCGTCGCCGCCCCGATCGGGGCCGTGCTCAACGACGTCGACCAGCGCTCGCCCGCCGAGCCCCTGCACGAGGTGACGGCATGACGACCCCGGCCCGGTCCTACCTCGTCTGCTCGACGCCCCGCAGCGGCAGCACGCTCGTGTGCCAGGCCCTCGCCCGGTCGGGTGTGGCCGGCCGGCCCGAGGAGTTCTACGAGGCCCTCCGCCACTCGGGGCGGCCCCGCCGGCCCGACGAGTACTTCACCGGCACCACCGACGTGTCGATCCTCGACCACCTCGGCGAGCGGGTCGTCGGCGACGAGCCCGGGCAGCGGACGCCGCTGTGGAGCCGCACCGCCTACGACCGCTACCTCGAGTGGGCCTTCAGCGCCGGGACGACCGACAACGGGGTGTTCGGCGCCAAGCTCATGTGGGGCTACTTCGGCGACTTCGTCAGCCTCCTGCGCAACGTGCCCGCCTACCGCGACCTGCCGCTGGCCGAGCTCCTGCCCGCCGTCTTCCCCGAGGTCCAGCTGGTCCGGGTCGTGCGGGCCAACAAGGTGCGCCAGGCCGTCTCGCTGTGGAAGGCGGTGCAGACGGCGACGTGGAGCGAGGCCGACACCGCCGAGGCCAAGGGGGCGCCGGCTCCGTACAAGAGCTTCCTGGAGGAGCACCGGCCCGGGCTTCGGTTCCACTACCGGGCCATCGAGCACCTGCTGAACCAGCTGATCCAGCAGGAGGCGTCCTGGGACACCTTCTTCGAGCACACCGGCATCAAGCCGATCCTGGTGCTCTACGAGAACTTCGCCTCCGACTACACCACCAGCACCGTCCGCCTCCTCGAGCGCCTCGGCCTCGACGCCCCCGACGAGGGCGTGCTCTCGCCGCCGCTCAAGCGCCAGTCCGACTCCACCAACGACGACTGGGTCCGCCGCTACAGCGAGATCCGCCTCGGCACCGAGTTCGACCTCGTCCCCGCCGCTCCCCCGCCCGCCTGAGGCCGCCGACGGCTGGGTCGCCCCGCCGAACTTTGGACGAAACCACGCCGCATCCGGCGGAGTCCGTCCAAAGTTCGAGCCCTGACCCCGTCAGCTCCCGAGGGCGGCGCGGAGCTGGTCGAGGCGGCCAGGGACTCCATTCGCGAGTGTCGATCCATCGACAGGTCCGAATCTATCAGGAGCCCCACCGTGTCCCGTGTCCCGCTCGCCCTCAACGTCTCGAACATCGACGAGGCCGTCGCCTTCTACTCCAAGCTCTTCGCCACCGAGCCGGCCAAGCGCAAGCCCGGCTACGCCAACTTCGCCATCGCCGACCCGCCGCTCAAGCTCGTCCTGATCGAGGGCGAGGGCGGCGGCACGCTCAACCACCTCGGCATCGAGGTGACCTCCGGCGAGGAGGTCCGGGCGGTCGAGGCCCGGCTGGCCGACGACGGTCTCACCACCACCGGGGTCGACGACACCACCTGTTGCTACGCCCTCAAGACCGAGACGTGGGTGAGCGACCCCGACGGCGCGCCCTGGGAGGTCTACGTCAAGACCGGTGACGCCGAGCAGATGTCCACCACGGTCCATACCGGCGACGAGGTCACGCCGGCGCAGTGCTGCGATCCGACCGCCATGAGCGAGGCCGTCGCCCTCGGCTCCGCCCCCTCCTGCTGAGCGGTGGCGCCTCCTGGCCCACCTCGTCCCCCGGCTTCGCCCACCTCCTCCGCCACCGTGACCGCCGCCGACCGCCCGACCGCCCGACCGTCGTCTTCCTCTGCGGGCACAACGCCGGGCGCTCGCAGATGGCGCGGGGCTGGTTCACCCGTCTCGCCGGCGACCAGGCCGACGCCTGGTCGGGCGGCTCCGAGCCCGCCGACCAGGTCAACCCCATCGCCGTCGCCGCCATGGCCGAGGTCGGCGTCGACATCTCCGGCGAGCGCCCCCGGCGCTGGACCGAGTCCATGCTGGAGGCCGCCGACATCGTCGTCACCATGGGCTGTGGCGACACCTGCCCGTTCGTCCCCGGCACCCGTCACGAGGACTGGGTCCTCGAGGATCCGGCCGGCCGGGACCTCGCCGCCGTCCGCCCCATCCGCGACGCCCTCCGCACCTGCGGCGACGCCCTCCTCGCCTCACTCGACCTCCCGGGCTCCCCTCCGTGACCAGGGGTGGCGGGGACGGGGTACGTTCGGGGGGTGCGGGCTCGGGTGTGCGTGGG
>DASYLG010000192.1:0-6468 GCA_036009685.1 Iamia sp.
CAGCGGGGCCACCGAGGCCATCGTCGCCGTGGCGTGGGGGGCGGCCGGGCGGGGCGGGCACCAGGTCCTGACCGCCGTCGAGCACTCGGCCGTCCCCGCCGCCGCCGAGCGCCACGGGCCGATCACGGTCGTGGGCGTCGACGGCCAGGGTCGGGTCGACCCCGACGCCGTGGCCGCCGCCGTCCGCCCCGACACGTCGGTCGTCCACGTCCAGTGGGGCAACCACGAGGTCGGCACCACCCAGCCCCTCGCCGAGGTCGTCGACCGGGTCCACGAGCGGGGAGCGCTCGTCCACGTCGACGCCGCCCAGGCTGTCGGGCGGGTGCCGGTCGACTTCCGCGCCCTCGGGGCCGATCTGCTCTCGCTCAGCGGCCACAAGTGGGGCGCGCCGACCGGCACCGGGGCGCTGCTCGTGCGCCGGGGCCTGCGGCTCGACCCGCTGCTCGTCGGGAGTGACCAGGAGCGGGCCCGCCGGGCGGGGATGGAGGCGGTGCCGGTCCTCGCCGGGTTGGGGGCGGCGGCGGCCTCGCTCGACGACGCCACCCTGGCCGCCGAGGAGGCCGAGGCCCGGCGGCTCACCGACCGGGTGCTGGCCGGCGTGGCCGACCTCGACGTGCGGGTCCACGGCGACCCCGTCGACCGCCTGCCCCACCTCGTCTGTCTCGGCTTCGACGACGTCGAGCCCCAGGCCGTCCTGCTCGGGCTCGACCGGGCCGGCATCGCCGTCCACTCCGGCTCGGCGTGCTCGTCGGAGAGCCTCGAGCCGTCGCCCACCCTCGCCGCCATGGGGGTCGACGCCCTCCGCTCGCTGCGGGTGTCGGTCGGCTGGACCACCACCGACGCCGACGTCGACGCCCTCCTCACCGCCCTGCCCGAGGTCCTCGCCGGACTGCGCGCCCTCCGGCGCTGACCGCGGGTGACGAGGGGCACGGGCGGCGCACCTGACGAGGGGTCGGGGCGACCGCTACCGTCGCCGTCGTGACGCTCTACCTGGTCCGCCACGCCAACGCCGGAAGCCGAGCGGACTGGGACGGGCCCGACAGCGAGCGGCCCCTGAGCGGCAAGGGGCGCCGTCAGGCCGACGCCCTCACCGCCCACCTGGCCGATGCCCCCGTGAAGCGGGTGCTGTCGAGCGCCGCCGTCCGGTGCCGCCAGACGGTCGCCCTCGCGGCCGACATCCGCGACCTCGACATCGAGGTCCACGACGCCCTCACCGAGGGGGCCTCGGCGGCCCAGACCACCACCCTCCTCTACACGCTGGCCGAGGAGGGCGACGACGTCGTCCTGTGCAGCCACGGCGACGTCATCCCCGCCGCCATCGAGGCGCTGCGCGGCGACGGGGTCGATGTCGGCAACCGCCACGGCCTCCCCAAGGGCACGCTCTACGTGCTCGACGTCGATCCCGACAGCACCATCGCCCGCGCCACCTTCGTCGACCCGCGCGGCTGACCCCGCCGTCCCGCAGGGTCAGCCGGGGACGGTGGTCGACGAAGAGGTGGTCGTGGTGGCGGCGTCGCCGGTGTTGTCGGCGATCTCCTGGCGCACGTCGTCGATCAGCAGGGCCATGTCGGCCGGGGCGTCGAGATCGTCGAACACGGCCAGCTGCTCGGCGGCCTCGTCGTAGCGGCCCTCCGCCACGGCGAGGACGGTGAGGAAGGCCCGGGCGTCGGCGTAGGCCGGATCGGCCTCCACGGCCCGCTCGATCTGGCGGCGGGCCTCGACGTAGAGGTCCACCAGCGCATCCGAGGGCAGGCTGTCGGCGGCCTGCCGGGCGGTGATGTAGAGCGTCCAGCCCAGGTAGGTGCGGGCCACGGCGTTGTCGGGGTCGTCGTCGAGGACCGCCTGGTAGCAGCCGAGGACGTCCTCGGTGGCGACGTCGCCACCCTGCTGCTGCTCGGCCGTGCGCGAGATGCACTCGCCGGCGGCCTGGGTGGGCGTCTGGGTGACCTCGCCGGAGATCCCCTCGCCCCGCTGGCGCTGGCCCGACGCCTGCGCCACCAGGACGCCGGCCAGGACGGCGAAGCCGACGATGCCGGCCACGATGAGGGCCCACTGGGTCGGCGAGCGGCGTCGCCTGACGGGGGCGGGCGGGGCCGTGCCCCGCTCCTCGGCCCGCAGGGCGGCGGCGGCCCGAGCGGTGTAGTCGTCGCGGAGCGACTGGTAGTCCTCGTCGCTGAGGTCGCCGGCGGCGAACTCGCGCTCGAGGTCGCGCAGGCTCTGGAGCAGGAAGGCGGTGCGCTCGTCGCGCTCGCCCTCGAGCGGCGCCGGCGCCGTGGCCACCGCCGACCGCGACACGGGGCTGCGACGGGTCGCCACCGGCTCGGCGGTGCGGGGTCGACGCCGGCTGGCGCCCAGGGCGGGGGCCGCCGGTCCGCGGGCCGATCCATCGCGAGCGGCGGCCCGCCGGGCGGCGACGGTGCCCGGCTTGGGAGAATCGGGGGCCGCGTCCGGCCCGCTCACCGGCCCGACCCCTCGCCGTGGGTGTCGTCGGGGTCCGAACCGAGGGCGGCGGCGACGAGATCCCGGTCCTGGCGCGACGGGCCCGACGGGCCGATCCGCTCCCAGCGCCGGAAGGCGAGCGCCAGCCCGCCGAAGGCCACGACCACCACGACCACGGGGATCACCCAGACGAGGGCGGCGAAGCCACTGCGCGGCGGGTTGAGCAGGATGTCCTCGCCGAAGGCGCCGTCGGCCAGACGGGCGCGGATGTCGTCATCGCTGCGTCCGGCGTCGATGTCCTCGCGGATCTGCTCGCGGATCGACTCGGCGGCCGGCGCGTCGCTGGTGGCGACGGACTGGCCGGCGCAGGTCGGGCAGCGGACACCGCCGGCGATCGACCACAGCCGCTGCTCGTCGGTGCGGGCGCCGCCGGACCGGGACCCGAGGGCGAGCGCCACCACGGCGACCAGGCCCAGGACGATCCAGAGGGTGCGGCGGGTCACGGGCTCACCAGCTCGCTCAGGCCCTGGGCGGTCACGCCGCCGATGAGCTTGTAGCGGACGGTGCCTGACGGGTCGACGACGAAGGACTCGGGCACGCCGGAGACGCCCCACTGGCTGATGGTGTCGGGGGCGGCCAGCACCACCGGCCACTCGCCACCGTTGCGGCCGAAGAAGGTCTCGACCGACTCCCGGTCGTCGTCGAACACGACGCTGATCACGTTGGCCTGGCCCGCCTCCCGCTGGGCCTCCTGGAAGCCCACCAGCTCGGGGTGCTCCTGGACGCAGGGCACGCACCACGTGGCGAAGAAGTTCACGACCAGCCAGCGGCCGTCGTAGGTGGCCGAGTCGAAGTCGCGGCCCTGGATGGTGGTGCCCTCGATCTGCGGCGCGGCCCGGCCCAGGAGGGGGCTGTCGACCTGACGATCCGAGGCCGGATCGCGCGTGGCGAGCAGCACGATGAGCAGGAGCATGATCACGCCGAGGACACCGGCGGCGACCACCGAGACGGGCAGCCCGAAGATCCGCCAGCGCCGGGCCGGGGCCTCGTCGGGTCCGTCGACCTCGGGATCGATGTCCACCGTGCTCATGCGGTCACGGGCTCGCGCTCGTCGTCGGTGTCGGTGTCCGTGTCGGACCCGGGGTCGCCGTCGAGGGTCGGATCGGTGTCGTCGTCGTGGTGCTGGCGGTCCCACCGGCTGGGGGCCGAGGTCGGCTCGGTGCCCCGTCGGCGCCGGCCGGGGAAGGCGGAGAGGAGCGTGCCCAGGACCATCACGGCGCCTCCGGCCCACAGCCAGCCCACGAGGGGCTGGACGATGATGCGCAGGAGGATCGTGCCGTCGGCCTCGCGGGGCGCCTGGATGAGGGCGAGGTAGACGGTGTCACCGATGCCGTAGCGGACGGCGGGCTTGCCGATCTCCTGCGACGCGTTGGGGAACCGCTGGAGCCGGGGCTCGAGGGTCTTCCCGTCGACCCGGACCTCGGTGGCGCGGACCAGCCGGCTGGGGTCGGAGTCCCGCTCCTCGTAGCCGATGTAGGTGACCTGGTGGCCGTGGACGGTGCGGGTGTCGCCCGGCGCCATCCGGGCCTCGGCCTGCTCGGCGAACGAGCCCGACGCGGCCAGGCCCACGGCGATCATGACCACGCCGAGGTGGACGATCATGCCGCCGTTGGTCCGCCCGACCAGGCCGCGCCAGCCGTTGCGGCGGGTGGCCAGGATCACCTGGCGGAGGGCGGCGGCGCCGGCGAAGGCGCCCATGCCAAAGGCGACCAGGGGCACGATGCCACGGGTGCCGGCGGCGACGCAGGCGACGACCACGCCGACGCCGAACCAGGCCGGCCACAGCAGCCGCTGCGACAGCGTCTCGGTCGACGCCTTGCGCCACGGCAGGGCCGGGGCCACGGCCATGAGGAACAGCAGGGCCAGGCCGATGGGACCGGCCATGCGGTTGAAGTAGGGCACGCCGACCGACACCCGCCGGTCGTCGAGGGCCTCGGCGATCAGCGGGAACACGGTGCCGAACAGCACGACGAAGGCGAACCCGGTGAAGAGCACGTTGTTGGCCAGGAACGACGCCTCGCGCGACAGCGGCGAGTCGATCCGGCCGGGGGCGCGCAGCTGCTCGCCCCGCCAGCCGATCAGCCCGAGCGTCACGACCACGACCAGGCCGAAGAAGCCGAGGAACAGGGCACCGATCGACGACTCGCTGAAGGCGTGGACGGAGTCGAGGACGCCGGACCGGGTGAGGAACGTGCCCAGGATGGTGAGGGCGAAGGTGGCGCACAGCAGCGACAGGTTCCAGACCCGCAGCATCCCGCGCCGCTCCTGGACCATCACCGAGTGGAGGTAGGCCGTGCCGGTGAGCCACGGCAGCAGCGAGGCGTTCTCGACCGGGTCCCACGCCCAGTAGCCACCCCAGCCCAGGACCTCGTAGCTCCACCAGGCCCCGAGGACGATGCCGACGGTGAGGAAGCCCCAGGCGAACAGCGTCCAGCGCCGGGTCTCGACCAGCCAGCCCTCCCCCACCCGCCCGGTGACCAGGGCACCGATGGCGAAGGCGAAGGGCACGGTGAAGCCGACGTAGCCCAGGTAGAGCATGGGCGGGTGGAACGCCATCAGCAGGTTGTCCTGCAGCAGCGGGTTGGGGCCGGGCCCGTCGAGCGGCGGGTTGGCCACGGTGCCGAACGGGTCGGCGGGGCCCACCATCAGCCCGAAGAAGAAGGCGGTGACGGCGAACATCGTCAGCATGGCCCAGGCGACCAGCGGGTCCTGGAGCCGGGTGCGGAACTTCCACACCACCGCCACCAGGTAGCCGGCCAGGATCAGCCCCCACAGCAGGATCGAGCCCTCGAGGGCCGACCACATGGTGGAGATGGTGAAGGGCAGCGAGGTCTTGGTGCTGCCGTTCTCGGCCACGAACTGGACCGAGAAGTCGCGGGTGATGAGGGCCCGCTCCATGGCGATCACGGCGAGGATGGAGCCGAGGACCACCAGGCCCACGAAGGCGGGGATCTGCTTGAGGAGGGCCGGCCGACCCTTGGCCTGGGCGAGGGCCACGGTGACGACCCCGCCCAGCGAGGCGACGACGGCCAGGGCGACGCCGGCAGTGCCGAGCGATGCGTTCACGTCGGCCACCGGCTCAAGTCGGGGAGTCCTCGACGTGCTCGGGGTTGTCCTCGCGGTACTCCTCGGAGTGCTTGATGACGATGCGCTCGGACACGAACACGCCGTCGTCGGCGAAGTGGCCCTCGAGGACCGACGGGACGCCGGCGTCGAAGAGGGGCGGGGGCTCGGGGCCGAGGTGGCGCACGGCCACCGACTCGCCCCCGAAGGCCAGGTCGAACACCAGGGCGTCGCCACCCACCTCGGTGGGCTCGCCCACCACGGTGCCCTGGATGCGGATGTCGCGGTCGCCCAGGGACTCGCGCTGCGCCACCGCCTCGTCGACGTTGTAGTAGTACAGCGAGCTGCCCTGGACCTGCACGACGAGCAGGGCCACGATGCCGCCCAGCAGGGCGAGGATCACGGCGCCGACGAGCAGGCCGCGGACCCGGGAGCGGGGTGGGCGGGGCGTCGGGCCGTCGTCGGGTCCGGTGCGGGGTGAGAGGTCGAGCGGAGCGTCGCTCATGCGTCGTCCGACGAACCCACGTCCGACGAACCCATCCAGGTGCGCTGATCCTCGGGCACCTGCTCGGCCAGCTGGCGGCCGCGCTCGCGGCTGCGCCAGGCGAGGAGGCCGACGGACCCGAAGACGAGGGCGTAGCAGATGCCCACCGAGACCCAGGGGGTGCTGGCGACGATCACGACGGCGCTCCCGAGGGGGCCGGGCCACCGGCCGCGGCGCCGCCGTCGGCCTCGCCCCGACGCTCGGCGAGGGCCCGGTCGAGCCCGAGGTCCTCGACCCGGTTCTCGAGCCACAGCACCCGGAAGCGGTGCAGGGTGAGCCAGGCGTAGAGGGCGAGGAAGGTGGCCATGCCGATCATGAGGGACAGCAGCATCTCGCCCTCGATCTGGGGGTCGAGCTTGGTG
>DASYLG010000193.1:0-5006 GCA_036009685.1 Iamia sp.
GGCGGCGTCGCTCTCGTGGGCCGTGACCGAGGCCATCCGGGCGCCGGGCCTCTGGGACGCCCTCGGCGCCGAGGCCGGCGTGACGCTCGGTGACGAGCGGCCCGACCACACCAGCCTGCCCGCCTCGTCGTCGCCGAGCGCACGATGCGGGAGACCCTCCGCCTCCACCCGGCTGGCGCGCTGAGCCCCCGACGTGCGGTCCGCGACCTCGAGCTGGGCGGCTATCGCATCCGGCGCGGCACGATGGTCCTCTGGTCCGCCCACCTGATGGGGCGGGACCCCGACGTGTGGCCCGACCCCCTCCGCTTCGACCCCGACCGCATGGTCGACCTCGACGCCTACGCCACGCTCCTGGCCGATGCGGCGTGGGTGCCGTTCGGCCGCGGGGCCCGGAACTGCATCGGCTTCGCCCTGGCCCAGATGGACATCACCCTCATCCTCGCCCGGCTGGCGCAGCGGCTCGTGGTGACGCCGGCGAGCACCGAGGTCCCGCCGCCCGTTGGCATGGTGGTCAACCGGCCCGAGGATGGCGTCCCCGTCCGCCTGGCTCGGCGCTGACAGCAGCCGTCGGGAGCCAGCGGTAGCGTTGCGGCACCCCGACGAAGGGAGCCTCCGATGGGCAACGGAGCGCACGACCCGAGCGACCTCGACGCGCTGGCCGCGACCGTCGACCGGCTGGCATCGGCCCTGGCCGACGTGCAGGCGGAGAACGGGCGTCTGCGACGACGGATCGATGCGCTGGAGTCGGTCCCCGCGGCGACGGTCCCCGCGGCGGCCGGACCCGACGGGCGGGTGGACGATCCACCCGCCCGGATGGATCGGCGCCGGCTGCTGCGCGACGGCCTCGTCGCCGGGGCCGCGGCCACCGCCGCGGTCGTCGCCACCGGGCCGCCGGCCGCCGCCGCCAACAACGACCCGCTCGTGCTCGGCAGCCCCAACAACCTCGCCACCAGCCAGACCGCGCTGACCATCTCGGGGACGCCCGCGGGGATCGGTCTCGGGGTCACCGACAACACGTACCAGGGGGTGCTCCCCGACGCCGCCGTCTTCGCCCACTCCAAGGACCAGGCCTTCAACATCGGCCTGGCCGCCATCGCCCAGGGGACCGGCACGGCGATCCGGGCCACGAGCGAGGGCGGCGTCGGGGTCCTCGTCACCGACACGCTCCGCGGCGTCTCGGTGGTCGCCGACGAGATCGGGCTGTTCACCTCGGCGGGGACGATCGGCGTCGACACCTCGGGCCTCGTCGCCGGGGTGCGGACGGTCTCGGGCCGGACCCACATCGCCTTCGGCACCGGTGGGCGGGACGCGCCGACGGGTGACGCCTTCGCCCACGTCGTCGGCGACCTGGTGGCCACGCAGGCGGGCGAGCTCTGGTGCTGCGTCGTCTCCGGGACACCCGGGACGTGGCGCAAGCTGGCCTCGCCCCAGGCGTCCGGCGCCCTCCACGTCCTCCCGGCCCCCGTGCGGATCTACGACTCCCGCCCCGGGACCCAGCCCGGGCAGAGCCCGAAGACGCCGCTGAGCCCGAACGTCTCCCGGTTCCTCGACCTCAAGGTGAACGGCAGCACCGTGCCCAGCGGGGCGACCGCCGCCCTCGTCACCGTGCTGCTCGTCAACGCCGCCGCCGCCAACGGCAACTTCACGATCTGGGCCAACGGTCGGCCCAGGCCGCTCTCGAACACCATGGTCTGGGGCGGCGACTCCGGCCGCTTCACGGCCACGGCCGTCACCGGCGTGGACGCCAGCGCCCTCTGCCAGGTCAACGCCAGCCACCAGACGAACCTCGTGCTCGACGTGGTGGGCTACTACCGCTGACCGGCTAGCGGCGACGGGTCCAGGTGGGCGTGTCGGCGTCGGGGGCGTCGGGGTCGGTCACCCGGACGCCGACGTCGAGCTGTTCGAGAAGGGCGTCGAGCGCGTCGACGCTGCCCGTCACCGAGCGGTGGGCGTACCAGAGGAACGGGAACCACGGCGTCCAGCGGACCGGCCGCCCGCTCCGCCGTTCGATCCGCGCGCCCTGGCGCATGCCCCCGGCCCCGGCCCGAACCACCTCGACGGTCTCGACGTCGGACCATGGCACCTCGTCGACGCCGCCCATCCACCCGACCGAGACGCCGTCGGCATCGGCCCGGGACCACGCCCTCGCCGAGACGTAGGCCACCGAGCCCAGCCAGCCGGCGCTCACCAGGGCGACGAGACCGAGGAGCACCTGGCCGGTGGCGACGCCGAGCACCGCCAGCACGGCGCTGGCGACGGCGACGATCGCCATCAGCTGGGCCGCGACGCGCGGCGGGCGCACCTCGACGGCCCCGGCGGCCGGAGGGGGCACGGGCCGGCTACAGGCCGTCGAAGGCCCGGGTCAGGATCTCATCCTGCTCCTGGACGTGGATGGCGTGGCTGCCACCGGCGGGCGAGCCCGAGCCGACGCGGGAGACCTCGCGGTACTTGATGCCCTCGGGCACCAGCGGCCACAGCCGCTCGCCCACGAAGGCGCGGGGGCCCATGTTGTCGGGCTCCTCCTGCAGCCATACGACCTCGTCGATGCCGCTGTAGCGCTGGAGCAGCTCGCGGATCCGGGCCCGGGGGAACGGGTACAGCTGCTCGAGCCGGATCACGGCCGCCGGCACGTCCAGCTCCGAACGCCGGGCGAGGGCGTCGTGGCCGACCTTGCCCGAGCAGAACACCAGCCGCTTCACGGCCTCGGGATCGGTGACCGACGCATCGTCGAGGACCTCCTCGAACGAGCCCGTGAACAGCTCGCCCACCGAGGACCGGGCCGACTTGGCCCGCAGCAGGGACTTGGGCGTGAAGACCACCAGCGGCTTCAGCACGTCGTGGTGCATCTGCCGGCGCAGGAGGTGGAAGTACTGGGCCGAGGTCGAGGCGTTGGTGACCTGCATGTTGTCCTCGGCGCAGAGCGTGAGGAAGCGCTCGATGCGGGCCGAGCTGTGTTCGGGGCCCTGGCCCTCGTAGCCGTGCGGCAGCAGAAGGGTGAGGCCGGAGCGCTGGCCCCACTTGTCCTCGGCCGCCGCGTAGTACTGGTCGATGACGATCTGGGCGCCGTTGATGAAGTCGCCGAACTGCGCCTCCCACAGCACGAGGGTCTTGTCGGCCGAGACCACCGAGTAGCCGTACTCGAAGCCGAGGGCGGCGTACTCCGAGAGCAGCGAGTCGTAGATCCAGATCTTGGCCTGGTCGGGGTCGAGGTGGGCCAGGGGGGCGTGCTCGGCCCCGGTCTCGTAGTCGACGAGGACGCTGTGGCGCTGCGAGAAGGTGCCCCGGCGCGAGTCCTGGCCGGCCAGGCGGATGTTGGTGCCCTCGAGCAGGAGCGAGCCGAAGGCCAGCGCCTCGGCCAGGGCCCAGTCGACCTCGCCCCCCTCGAACATCTTGTCCCGGGTCTCGAACTGCTTGGCCAGCTTGGGGTGGACGGTGAAGCCCTCGGGCCGCTCCGACAGCTTGCCGTAGATCGCGTCGATCGTCTCCGACGCCACGCCCGTCTGGACGTGGGGCATCACACCCCGCGCCGGTGCCGGCGGCTTGGCCCGGACCTCGTCCTCGGGGGCGTGGGACCGGGTCTCCTCGAGGGCCCCGGCCAGCTTCTTGGAGAAGTCGTCGAGGGCGGCCTCGGCCTCCTCGATGGAGATGTCGCCCCGGCGCACCAGCGCCTCGGTGTAGAGCTTGCGCACCGAACGGCGGGCGTCGATCCGCTTGTACATCAGGGGCTGGGTGTAGCTGGGGTCGTCGCCCTCGTTGTGGCCGTGGCGGCGGTAGCAGACCATGTCGATGACGACGTCCTTGCGGAACCGCTGGCGATAGTCGTAGGCCAGCCGGGCGACCCGGACGCAGGCCTCGGGGTCGTCGCCGTTCACGTGGAAGATCGGGGCCTGCACCATCTTGGCCACGTCGGTGCAGTACTCCGACGAGCGGGCCGAGTCGGGCGGCGTGGTGAAGCCCAGCTGGTTGTTGATGATCAGGTGGATGGTGCCGCCGACGCGGTAGCCCTTGATGCTCGACAGGTTGAGCGTCTCGGCCACCACGCCCTGGCCGGCGAAGGCGGCATCGCCGTGGACGAGCACCGGCAGGACCGAGAAGGCCCGCGGGTCGTTGATCTCGTCCTGGCGGGCGCGGGCCATGCCGACGACGATGGGATCGACCGTCTCGAGGTGGCTGGGGTTGGCCGCCAGCTCGACGGGGATCTCCTCGCCGTGGCGGGACCGGTAGGTGCCCCTCTGGCCGAGGTGGTACTTCACGTCGCCCGAGCCCTGGGTCGACTCCGGGTCGACGTAGCCCTCGAACTCGGTGAACAGCTTGTCGAGGCTCTTGCCCACGATGTTGGTGAGGACGTTGAGCCGGCCCCGGTGGGCCATGCCGATGATGGCGCCGTGGAGGGCGAACGACGCCGCCCGCTCGAGGATGGCGTCGAGGATGGGGATGGCCGACTCGGCGCCCTCGATGCCGAAGCGCTTCTGGCCGAGGTACTTGGTGCCGAGGAACTTCTCGAACGCCTCGGCGGCGTTGACCATGCCCAGGATGTGGCGCTGGTCCTCGGGGGGCAGGAAGGTCGAGGCGCCCTCGACCTGCTCCTGGATCCAGGCCTTCTCGTCGACCTCCTGGATGTGCATGTACTCGATGCCGATGCGGCGGCAGTAGGCGTTGCGGAGCACGCCGAGGATGTCGCCGAGGGCCATCTTGGGCTTGCCGGCGAGGCCGTCGGTGAGGAACTCGCGGTCGAGGTCCCAGATGGTGAGCCCGTAGGTCGCCGGGTCGAGCTCGCTGTGCATCTGCGGCTCCTTGGCCGCCAGCGGGTCGAGGTCGGCGATCAGGTGGCCGCGGACGCGGTGCATGTTGATGAGCGTGTGGACCTGGAGCTGCTTCAGCAGCGCCGAGTCGACCGAGTCGACCGGGTTGACGTCGGCCCGCCACTGCACGGCCTCGTAGGGCACACCGAGGGAGGCGAAGATGTCCTCGTAGAAGTTGTCGGCGCCGAGCAGCAGCTCGTGGAC
>DASYLG010000194.1:0-7263 GCA_036009685.1 Iamia sp.
CAGGTCCCGCAGGTGGGCGGCCGAGCCCACGCCCCCGGAGGCGACGATGTCGGTCTCGCACTCCTGGAGCAGGGTGCGGTAGGTCGGGATGTCGGGGCCCGAGCCCACGCCGTCGACGTCGATCTGGGTCACGACGTAGGCCACGAAGCCGGCGTCGTCCATCTCGGTGGCCACGTCGAGCAGCTTCCGGCCCGAGCCCTCGGCCCAGCCCCGCACGGCCACCTCGTCGCCCCGGGCGTCGAGGCCGAGCACCACCCGGCCGGGCCGGCGGGCCGCTACCGAGCGGGCCCACGCCGGGTCCTCCAGGGCGGCCGTGCCGAGCACGACCCGGGTCACGCCGGCCTCGAGCAGCTCGTCGACGTCGGCGTCGGTGCGGATGCCCCCGCCCGTCTGCACCGGCGTGGTGACGGCGGCGGCGATGGCCGTGATGGCCTCGCGGTTGGCGCCGTCACCGGTCCGGGCCCCGTCGAGGTCGACCACGTGGATCCACGGGGCGCCGGCGTCGGCGAACACCTTGGCCTGGGCCACGGGGTCGTCGCCGTACACCGTCTCGCGGTCGAAGTCCCCCTGGGTGAGGCGCACGCAGCGCCCGCCCCTCAGGTCGATGGCGGGGAAGAGGTCCACCCGCCGATCATGCATCACACGGCGACGATGACCTTGCCCCGATTGGCGCCGGTGAAGAGCAGGTTGAGGGCGTCCACCGCGTTCTCCAGCCCCTCGACGACGTGCTCGCGGTGCTGGATCCGGCCCTCGGCCACCCAGCCGAACATCTCGAGCTGGCCCTCCATGAACCGGTGCACGTAGTCGAGGACGAGGAAGCCCTCCATGCGCGACCGGGTGTTGACCAGCTCGAAGGTGTTGGCGATCGCATGGGCGCCGTCGCGGTCGTTGTAGGCGGCGATCGCACCGCACAGGACGACCCGGGCCCGGAGGGCGAGGTGGCCCAGCACCGCCTCGAGGATCTCGCCGCCGACGTTGTCGAAGAAGACGTCGATGCCGTCGGGGCAGACCTCGGCCAGGCGGGCGGCGACGTCGTCGGCCTTGTAGTCGATGGCGGCGTCGAAGCCGAGGTCGTCGACCAGCCAGGCGCACTTCTCGGGCCCGCCGGCGATGCCGACGACGGTGCCGGCCCCCTTGATCTTGGCGATCTGGCCGACGATCGAGCCGGTGGCGCCGGCCGCCCCGCTGACCACCACCGTGTCGCCCTCCTCGGGCCGGCCCACGTCGAGCAGGCCGAAGTAGGCGGTCATCCCGGTGACGCCGAAGACGCTCAGGGCGGAGGTGGGCTCGATCCCCTCCGGGAGGACCTGGCCCGAGGCCTCGCCCTCGTCGACCACGGCGTGGTCCTGCCAGCCGAGCATGCCGAAGACCGAGGCGCCGACGGGGTAGCGATCGCTGGCGCTGGCCACCACCTCGCCGATGCCGCCGCTGCGCACCACCGCACCGACCTCGATCGGGGGCAGGTAGCCGGGGCGGTCGTCCATCCAGCCCCGGATGGTCGGGTCGATCGACAGGTACTGCACCCGCACGACGGCCTGACCCGGCTGGGGCTCCGGGATCGGCACCTGCTGGACCTCGACGACCCCGTCGTCGACCATGCCGGTCGGGCGGGAGGCAAGGACGAGGCGGCGGGAGGTTCCGGTCATGGCCGCATCCTGGCACCGCCCCCGAACGATCGCGGGTGGCGCCGGGAGGCGGCGGATGGTCAGGCCCCGAGGCCGACCTCGCGAGCGCCGGCGTCGCACGCCTTGACGCTGTCGGCGTTGCCGTCGGCCGGGCGCGCCGGGATCTCGCTGCCGCTGGTGAGGTCGTCGCTCCACCCTGCGCCGCAGTGCAGCGTGCCGAGGGGGACGGCGTCCAGGCGGGCGTCGTCCACCCCCGACGGCAGCGTGGCGGTCTCGTCGAAGTCCTGGTGGTCGCCGGTCATGAACAGATCGCAGGTGGTGTCCGAGGCCAGGTTGTAGCCGTAGGAGGTGGGGGCCTCGCCGGCGCAGACGTCGACCGCACCCGCCCCACCGAGGAAGGCGGTGGCCGAGAGGCGGGTCTGGCCGCCGGTCTCGGTGGTGATCGTCGCCGGGCCCGGGTCGGCCGCCGGGTCGACGGTCGTGCCGTGGATCGACAGCACGCCCGCGTTGATGACCAGTGGCGCGCCGACCGAGACGCCGTAGGCGTTGCTGAGGAGGGCCTGGCCCGTGGGACCGACCTGGACGAGGGCGTCCACCCCCGCGATGGGGTCGGCGAGACCCCCGCCCAGCACCACCCGCCGGGCGAGGAAGGTGCCCTCGACCACGACCGGCCCCAGGCTGGCGTCGGTGACCGAGAGCTCCGCTCCCTGGGCGACGGTCCACGAGACCAGGCCGAGCGACTGCATCTGCCGGCCGCCGGAGAGCAGGGTGATGGCCCCGGTGACCTCGAGGTCGGCCGCCGGCACGGGGACGTTGGCGGGGACGGTGATCTCGGTCCGCGTGCCGAGGGCGTTGGACTCCTCGACGGCCGCCTGGAGCGAGCACTCGTCGGTGGCCGTGACGCAGAGGCCGTCGCCGGGGACGGCGTCGGCACCGACGGCCGAGGTCACGACGGTGAAGACGCCGGGCTCGGCCGGCTCGCAGCCGGTCGCCCCGGTGGCCAGCAGCGCTCCGGCCGCCAGCACGAGCGCGGCGCGTCGGGGTCGGAGGGTCAGGGGGGTCCGCATGGGTCGCTCCTCGCCGGGGCGCCCTCGATCCGGCGCGCGCCGGTCACCGTAGCCCCGTCGGCCCCCTCACCCGAAAGGATGAGGCCCGGCTCAGAGGGGGCCGGCCGGGGGGTTCCAGCGCTCGATGACCGGGGTCTCGCGCTCCCAGCCCAGGAGGCCCCAGCCGCCGGGGTCGAGGGTGAGGTGGCGGCCGGCGTCGGCGGGCAGGCCGACCCAGCGGGCGGCCAAGATCCGGAGCAGGTGGGCGTGGGCCACCACCACGACGGTGCCCTCGTTACGGCGGGCCCGGGCGATCACCCGGTCGGTGCGCACGCCGACGTCGGCGGCCGTCTCGCCGTCGGGGGCGGGGGAGTCCCACACCGTCCAGCCGGGCTGCTCCTGGCGGATCTCGGCCGTCGTCCGGCCCTCGGCGGCGCCGTAGTCCCACTCGAGGAGGTCGTCGACCCGCTCGTCGACGTCGAGCCCGGCCAGCTCGGCCGTCCGCCGGGCCCGGACCAGCGGGCTGGACCACACCGCCACCACGTCGTGCAGCGGCAGGCGGCCCCGGAGGGCGGTGGCCCGGGCCTCGCCCTCGGCGTTGAGGGGAACGTCGGTGCGCCCGGTGTGGCGGCGTTGGGCGGCCCAGTCGGTGTCGCCGTGACGGACGATCAGGAGCCGCGTGCTGGTCACGGACATCGTCTAGCCGGAGAAGGCGGCCTTGGCGTCGCGATGGCCCAGGCCGGGGAGCTCGGGATCGGGCACGCCGTGATCGATCACGTGGCGGGCGCCCTGGACCACGGCGCCGTAGGCGGCGCTCGACAGCCCGCTCCCGAGCGACACCCGACGGCCGCCGGCGTCGGCCATCTCCGGCACCGACAGCCCGCCCGGGAACAGGATGCAGTTCACGGCGGTGCCCGTCTCGGCCACGAGGCGCGCCGTCTGGGCGGCATCGAACAGGCCGGGGGCGTAGACGACCTCGGCCCCGGCGTCGCGGTAGGCGACGAGGCGCTCGATGGTGGCATCGAGGTCGTCGACGCCGTGGAGGTGGTGCTCGCAGCGGGCGGTGAGCACCATCCCGTTCTCCGCGGCCGCCCCCGCCGCCGCCTCGACCCGGGCCACGGCCTCGGGGAGCGGGGTGATGGCATCGGCCGCCGGGTCCCAGTCCTCGATCGAGCAGCCCGACGCCCCGGCCTCGCCCAGCAGGCGCACCGTCTCGGCCACCCCGGCCGGGTCGTCGGCGAAGCACCGCTCGGAGTCGACGTGGAGGGGCAGGTCGGTGGCCGGCGCCAGATCGGCCACGTGGGCCAGGAGGACGTCGCGGTCGATGGCCATGTCCATCCGGCCCCGGCTGTTGGCCAGCCCGGCGCTGGTGGTGGCCAGCGCCTCGAAGCCCAGGCTGGCGAGGAGACGGGCCGAGCCCCGGTCGAACGGGTTGGGGATGACGAAGGTGCCCTCGCGGTGCAGGTCACGGAGGCGGTCACGACGGGCGGAGAGGTCCATCCGCCCACCATCGCATGACCCTGTGACAGTGAAGAGGCCGATACGGTCGGAGATCGTGCGCTCCGCCCGGGTGATCCCCTGTCTCGACGTCACCGGTGGGCGGGTGGTCAAGGGCACGAACTTCGTGGGGCTGCGCGACGCCGGCGACCCGGTCGAGCTGGCCGCCCGCTACGACGCCGAGGGCGCCGACGAGCTGATCTTCCTCGACATCACGGCCAGCTCCGACGAGCGCGACACCATGGTCGACGTGGTGGCCCGCACGGCCGAGGAGGTCTTCATCCCGCTCACGGTCGGGGGCGGGATCCGCACCGCCGAGGACGCCCGTCGCATGCTCCGGGCCGGGGCCGACAAGGTGTCGCTCAACACCGCCGCCATCGTCCGGCCCGAGGCCGTCACCGAGGTGGCCACCGAGTTCGGGTCGCAGTGCGCGGTGGTGGCCATCGACGCCCGGCGCCGGCAGGCCGACGACCCGACCCAGGGGTGGGGCGTGTTCACCCACGGCGGGCGCCATCCGACCGAGCTCGACGCCGTCGCCTGGGCGGTCGAGGCCGTCGAGCGGGGGGCGGGCGAGATCCTCCTCACCTCGATGGACCGCGACGGCACTCGCGACGGCTTCGACGTCGAGCTGACCCGGGCGGTCAGCGACGCCGTCACCGTCCCGGTGATCGCCAGCGGCGGCGTGGGCACCCTCGACCACCTGGTCGACGGGGTGATCCAGGGTGGGGCCGACGCCGTGCTGGCCGCCTCGATCTTCCACTGGGCCGAGCACACGGTGGCCGAGGCCAAGGCCGTCATGGCGGCGGCGGGGATCGTGGTCCGGCCGCCGGTGTGACCACCACCGACGAGGCCGCCGCCACCGACGCGGCCGGGGCCGCCGAGGGCGCCGGACGGGTCCCGTTCTGGTGGGTCGTCGGCGCCGCCCTGGTGGTGGCCGTCGGCGTGCGGCTGGCCTACACGGCCGGCTCGACCGTGCCGTCGGAGCCCGGCTTCCTCGTCAGCTACGACCCGATCTACTACCACCAGCAGGCCCTGGCGGTGGCCGACGGCCACGGCTTCGTCGCCCCCTACCGCACCGATGGCGCGCCCAGCGCCGACCACCCCCCGCTGCTGGTCCTCGTCCTGGCGGCGGCCTCGAAGCTGGGGCTGTCGTCCTTCGGCGCCCACCGGGCCGTCACCGCCCTGATCGGCGCCGCCGTCGTGCCCCTGCTGGCCCTGCTCGCTCGGCGGCTGGCGGGGCCCCGGGCCGGGATGATCACGGCCGCCCTCGCCGCCGTGGCCCCCGTGCTGTGGGCCAACGACGGCCAGCTCATGCCCGAGCCCCTCTACGCCGTGCTCGTGGCCGCCGCCCTCCTCGTCGCCCACCAGCTCTGGGACGGCGACCCGCTCCTCCGCCGCGCTACTGGGCTGGGATCTGGCCGCTGGAGCGGCCAGATCCCAGCCCGGTACGGGGCTCTGCCGGCGGCGGCCGTCCTGGGGGCGCTGATCGGGCTGGCGGGGCTGGCGCGGGGCGAGGGGCTGATGCTGCTGGGGTTCACCGTCGGGCCGGTGGCGCTGTGGGCGCCGGCGCTCTCCGGCTGGCGGACGCGCCTGGCCGTCGTGGCCGTGGCGGGGGTGGCCACCGTCGCCGTGCTGGCGCCGTGGCTGGCCTACAACGACCGGCGCTTCGAGGAGCGGGTGCTGGTGTCGAGCTCGGCCGACTCGGCCTTCGCCGGGGCCAACTGCGACCAGACCTACGCCGGCCCCGGCCTGGGCGGATGGACCTCGGACTGCTTCGCCCGGCACTCGAACCAGACCCTGGAGGAGTCGGTCTTCTCGTCTCGGCTGCGGGCCGACGCCCGGGCCTACGTCGGCGATCACCAGACCGAGCTGCCCAAGGTGGCGACGGCCCGGGTCGGGCGGCTGTGGGGCGTGTTCCGCACCGGCCAGGGCGTCGATCTCGACGAGCTCCAGAACCGGCCCCGCCCGGTGGCCTGGGCCGGCCTGGGCACCCTCGTCCTGCTGGTGCCGTGCGCCGTGGCCGGCGCCCTCCGGCTGCGGCGAGCCGGTCGCCCCGTCGTCCTGCTGGCGGCGCTGCCGGTGATGGTCACGGTCGTGGCCGCGGTGTTCTACGGCAACCCGCGCTTCCGCGTCCCGGCCGACCTGGCCCTCGTCGTCCTGGCCGCGGTGGCGGTCGACGGCTGGCTGCGCCGGGCCCATCGGTAGCCTCGCGTCGTGCCCGCCAAGCCCGACAAGCTCCCCATCAAGATGCTCAACGACCGGGTCCTCGTACGGGCCCAGAGCGAGGGCGAGCGGAGCACCCGGGGCGGCATCCTCATCCCGGCCACGGCCCAGACCTCGAAGCGCCTGGCCTGGGCCGAGGTGGTGGCGGCCGGCCCCAACGTCCGGTCGATGGAGGTCGGCGATCACGTCCTGTTCAACCCCGAGGACCGCTACGAGGTCGAGGTCCGGGGCGACGACTTCGTCATCCTCCGCGAGCGCGACGTCCACGCCGTGGCCTCCGAGCGGCTCGAGGAATCGAGCACCGGGCTCTACCTGTGAGATCGGTAGGTTCACCCTGATGCCCGCCGCCACCCCGATCGAGGTCCGCCCCGACGACCTGGCCCAGGTCCGCTACGACGCCGCCGGCCTGGTGCCCGCCATCGTGCAGGAGCAGGGCACGGGCGAGGTCCTGATGCTCGGCTGGATGACCGAGGCCACGCTCCGCCGCACCCTGGAGGAGGGCCGCTCGGTCTTCTGGAGCCGCTCCCGGCAGGAGGAGTGGCGCAAGGGCGACACCTCCGGCGACCGCCAGTGGGTGCGCGAGATCCGCTACGACTGCGACGGCGACACCCTGCTGCTCGTCGTGGAGCAGGAGGGGGCGGGCGCCTGTCACACCGGCGCCCACTCGTGCTTCTTCCGCTCGTTCGGGACCGGCTGAGCGGGGATCTCGTGCCGATCACGCCCGACCGGGCCACCTTCCGCACCCTGGCGCGCGACCACACGGTCGTCCCCGTGTGGCGCGAGCTGCTGGCCGACCAGGTCACCCCCGTCTCCGCCTTCGGCCGCCTCTGCCCCGACGACGAGCCCGGCTTCCTGCTCGAGTCGGTCGAGCA
>DASYLG010000195.1:0-1673 GCA_036009685.1 Iamia sp.
CGGATTCAGCTCACCCATTGGCCTCGTCGCTCCATCACGTCTTTCAGAACGCTCGGCCGGTCCGTCATGATTCCCCCCACCCCCAGGTCGAGCAGCCGGTTGATCTCGTCCGGTTCGTCGATCGTCCAGACGTGGACCGGGATACCCCGGCGGGCGGCGGCGGTCACGAACTTCGCGTCGACCAGCGTCCGGTCCTTCCACGTCAGCGGCACCTGCACGCAGGCGGCGGCGAAGGGGCCGACCGGCACCCCGTAGGCGGCCAGCCGGAGCCGGGCGATCGCCGCCGGGCCCATCGAGGTGCACACCGGGCGCCCCACCGCCCGCCGGATCTGGAGCAGCCGCCGGTCGGAGAAGGCGGCGATGTTGACCCGGTCCCAGGCGTTGGTGCGCCGCAGCGCATCGGCCAGCGGCGCCACGGCGGCGTCCATCTTGGGGTCGATGTTGAACCGCGTATCGGGGAAGGCGTCGAGGAGGCCCTCCATGGTGGTGATGGGGTCGGCCTCGGGCCCCACCTTGGCCTGGCGCACCTCCGACCACGGCCGGTCTTCGAGGCGCCCCTCGAGGTCGGTCACCCGGTCCAGCCGCTCGTCGTGGAACGCCAGCAGCACGCCGTCGGACGTCACCCGCCCGTCCGTCTCCAGGTAGCGGTAGCCCATGGCCACCGCCCGGCCGAAGGCGGCCAGCGTGTTCTCGCCCCCGACCTCCGCCGCCCCGCCCCGGTGGGCGAAGGGGATCGGGTACGGCCAGTCGAGGAACGGGAACCGAGTCACGCCGACGAAGCGAGGCTCTCCCGCACCTGGCGCTTGAGCCGGAACAGGATCGCCGACATGCCCCGTAGCCGGAGGCTGGAGATCACCTCGGCCAGCCCGAGATCGTCGTAGAAGTCGTCGGGGGTGGCGAGCACCTCCTCGGCGCTGGCGCCCTCCAGCCCTTCCCGCAGGATCCCGGCGAACCCCCGGGTGGTGGGGGCCTCGGCCGGGACGTCGAAGAACAGGTGGACGTGGCGGTTGTCGTCGACCTCGGTGGCGAGGAAGAACGGCGTCTGGCACTCCACGACCTGCTCCATCTGGTCGCGGTGGCCGTCCAGGTGCTCGGGTAGCGGCGGGACCTTGCGGGAGTACTCCAGGAGCGCCTGGAGCCGCAGGTCCTTGGGGGCGCCCGCGAACAGGTCGACGATGCGCTTGAGCTTCGGGGGAGTCCCGTGGGAGGCGATGCCGTTCTCGCTGATGCCCCGGTATCGTAACCGGGCTGTACGCAACCGCCGCCGAACAGGAGGCCCCATGCCCGTCGAGAACGACCCGTCCCCCGACCTGGCGGAGTACGCCCACCCCGAGATGCTCGTCACGGCCGACTGGGTGCAAGCCCATCTCGACGACCCCGATGTCGTCATCGTCGAATCCGACGAGGACGTGCTGCTCTACGACACCGGCCACATCCCCGGGGCGGTGAAGGTCGACTGGCACACCGAGCTCAACGACCCCGTCACCCGCGACTACGTCGGCGCGGAGCGCTTCGCCGCGCTGGTCGCCGAGAAGGGCATCCGTCGCGACTCGACCGTCGTGTTCTACGGCGACCGCAACAACTGGTGGGCGGCCTATGCCCTCTGGGTGTTCTCGCTGTTCGGCCACCCCGACGTACGCCTCCTCGACGGCGGGCGGGCGAAGTGGCAGGCC
>DASYLG010000196.1:0-9977 GCA_036009685.1 Iamia sp.
AACTGCTCTCCTGGTCAGGTGTCCAGGAGATAGTAGAACCTGTTCTCGTTCCCCGCTTGCCACCCGTCCTAGACGTCGGGGTTGCAGTCGCCGGTGCCGAGGGTGGCGAGACCGGTGAGGTCGCCGGCGTTCCAGGCGGCATCGACCTCGGCTCGGCCGTCGCGGTTGTGGTACATGACCTCGCGGGGGTCGTCGACGTGGTCGAGCCCGACCAGGTGGCCGAGCTCGTGCAGCACGAGGTGGGCCACCTGGATGTCATCGCCCCGGGCGAGCCACTCGGCGACGTCGAGGCCGTCGAGGTGGACGATGCCGGTCACGCTCTCGTACTCGCCGCCCCCCACGGGCGCCCAGTCGGGCGAGCCCACGCCGCCGACGTCGCCGGCCAGGTCCGCCACCTCCGCCGGATCGGTCCAGGCGATCAGCACCGGCGACCAGCCCTCGCCGTAGCGGGCCGGGTCGGTCTGCGGCCGGGTGCTCAGGGTCGGCACCTCGTCGGTGGCCCCCCGGTCCTCGAAGACGAGACCGGTGGCCGCCGTGACCTGGGCCAGCGCCTCGGCCAGGATCTCGGCCCCGCCGGGGGGCGCGGTACGACCGTTGACGACGTACTGGATCGTCTCGCACGGGTCCCAGGCGATCGGATCGCCGTCGTCCTCGGTGGCGAGGAAGGCGTAGGCCCCCGACTCCGCCGGGGGCGTCGGGGCCGGGGCCAACCGGCCCGACGGTGCCGTGCTGCTCGTGGGGGGCGGGGTGGTGGTGGGCGCCGGCGTCGTCGACGGGGCGGTGTGGATCGGGAACGACGGGTCCGCCCCGGCACCGGGATCGTCCCCGAAGGCGACGTCGGTCGTGCCCGCGTCGTGGAGGGCGACGACGGTCACGGCCACGATCAACAGGACGGCGAGGAGCCCCAGGCCGACCTGCCAGCCCCAGCTCCCCGCCGGACGGGGCGGGGGTGGGACCGCGGTCGGGTGCGACCCCCACGGAGGTGACCCGGGCGGTCCCGCGGGCCACGCCCCGGGGACGGGCGCGCCCGCCCACGGGGGGCCGACGGTGGGCGGTCCGGTGGGGAACGTCGACCCGGGCGGGTGGCCGGGCCACGACCCGGAGGGGCTCGACGGCGGCGGTGGCGGGCTCACCCAGCCTCCGGACGAGGCCGGCGGGCCGTCCCAGCGACCCGGAGGCGGCGGCGGGTCCGACGGTCCGGCCCAGCGGTCGGGTGGAGCCGTCGGGAACGGCATCCCGCGCCCCGCGCCCCTGGCGTCGCGCGGCTCGTCGGACGCGCCCCACGGGCTGCCGTGCTCTCCCCCACCGTTCACGGCGTCAGGTTAGCGAGCCGGACGCCCTCCGGTCCCGTCGGATGTCGCGATCAGAGGTCGGGCTCGCACTCTCCGCGGCGGACCACGGGCCGCCCGGTCAGATGTCGGGGTCGCACTCGCCGCGGCCGACGGTGGCGAGGGCGAAGCGGTCGCCCGGCCCCCAGTCGAGGGCGGCGACACCGCCGGGGTCGTCGGTCATCACCTCGGTGACCTCGTGGACGTGGCCGAGGCCGACGAGGTGGCCCAGCTCGTGCATGACCAGGCTGACCAGGTACGGCCGGTCGCCCCACGAGATGGCGGTGGCGGCGTAGTGCCGGTCGAGCTCGACGTACCCGCTCACGTAGATGGCCTCGCCCACGTCCGACCCCACCGCCAGCGGCTGGGTCAGCCCGGCGTAGCCCTCGAGTCCCGGCACCGCGGTGGCGTCGGTCCACGAGATCAGCACCGGCGACCAGCGCTCGCCGTAGCGGGCCGGATCGCGGTTGGTGCGGGACGAGCCCTGGGCCGGCGGTTCGTCGGTGCGCCCCTCGGCGACGAACACCAGCCCGGTGGCGGCGGTGACCCGGGCCATGGCCTCGGCCAGCACCTCGGTCGCACCGGGCGGCGCCAGGCGGTCGTCGACGACGAACCGGATCGGGTCGCACGGATCCCACGTCACCGGGTCGCCGTCGGTCTCGAGGGACAGGTAGAGGTGGGGCCCGTTCTCGGCCGGGATCGCCGGCTCCGGCGCCAGTCGCACGGGCGGACCGGTCGTGGGCGGGGGTGGCGCGGTGGTGGTCGGCCGCGGCGCCGGCTCGGCGCTGGTCGACGACGCCTCCGCGCCGGCGGGTGACGAGACGTCGTCGGCCACGGCGGCCTCGCTGCCGGTCCCCTGGCGAGTGCCGAGGACGACGAGGCCCACGGCGACGAGCACCCCGACCGCCACCAGCGCCAGCCCGGCCCGCCAGCCGGTCGCCCCGTCGCGAGGCGGGGCGAGGCCCATGGGCCCGAACGGACCCATCGGAACGAAGCCGGTCGGCGCCGTCGGACCCATCGGGCCGGGCGGACCCGCCGGGCCCTCGGTCCAGGGCGAGGGTGGGGCGGTCGGCGGGCCGGTCGGCGCCATCGGCCCCGGGCCCTGGGTCCAGGGCGGGGGCGGGCTGGTCGGCGGGCGGGCCGGTCCCGCCCACCCCGTCGGCGGCCCGGCCCAGCCGAGGGGCGGGCGGGACGACGGCGCCGGCGGGGCGATCCACTGCGGCCGGGGCGGATCGGCGGGTGGTCCGATCGACCGGCGGTCGTCCGGGGCCGCGGGAGCGTCGTCGGGCGGGCCCGCGCCGCGGCGCCGCTCACCCGGGGCGCCGCCACCATCCACGCTCGGAGGCTACCGGTGACACCGTCCGCCGTTGCCCGCGGCGCCGGGCCCGTGGCCGGACCAGGGCGTGTCCTGCAATTCGTCGATGGGCCCGAAACTGCGACCCTGAGCGGGCGCTTCGCCCGCTGAGGGTCGCAGTTTGCAGGGCTTTCCCGAAGGCGCCTCGCGGACTGGGTCGACCGTCCGGCATTTCACAGGACAGGCCCTAGAGGTCGGGCTCGCACTCCCCCCGGCCCACGGCCGAGAGGCCGACCAGGTCGCCCGTGCCCCACTGGTCCGGCGTGCTGTTGGGGTCGTCGGTCATGACCTGGTCCGACGGGGTGACGTGGCCCAGCCCGACGAGGTGGCCCAGCTCGTGCATCATGATGCCGAGGACGTCCTGGCGGCCGCCGTCGGCGATGAGCCCGGCGGCGTAGTCGCCCGCCATCTCGACGTAGCCGGTGATGTACACCTGCTCGCCCGACGCTGCCTCCCGCCACGACGGCAGGGCCAGCCCGGCGGCCCCGTCCAGCTCGGGATCGGCCATGGCGTCGGTCCACGAGATCAGCACCGGCGACCAGCCGTCGCCGTAGCGGTCGGGATCGGAGTCGGGACGCACCGCCTCGCCGACGGGCGCCGTCTCGTCGGTGGCGCCGTCGTCGACGAACACCAGCCCGGTCGACCCCTCCACCAGGGCGATGGCCTCACCCAGGATCTCCATGGCCCCGTCCGGAGCCAACCGGCTGTTGACGACGTAGTGGATCGGGTCGCACGGGTCCCACGCCACGGGGTCGCCGTCGGGCTCGGTGGTGAAGAACGTGTGGGGCCCGTCGGTGGCCGGGATGGGCGGCGCCGGCGCCAGCCGCCCGCCCGGGAGCGTCGTCGTCGGGCCATCGGTGGCGGCGGTGGTGGCGCTCCCTGGTCCGGTCCCGGTCGTCACCGTGGCCCGATCCGCCGAGTCGTCGTCGGCCCTGATCACCACGGCGACGGCCAGGAAGGTCAGGGCGAAGAGGACCAGCAGGGTGGCGAGGCCGAAGCCGATCCAGATGCCGGGGCCCGAGCCCCCCGACGGGAGCGGCGCCGGTGCCCCCGGTGGGGGCCAGCCGGCCGGCGGGCCGTACCCCGGAGGTGCGCCGTACCCGGGCGACGGGCCATAGGTGGGGGGCGGGCCGTACCCCGGTGGCGGGCCGTACCCCGGTGGCGGCGGATCGCCCCACGGCGCCGGCGGCGGATCGCCCCAGGGAGCCGACGGGATCGACGGCGCCGGGACCGTCCACGACGGCGGCACCGACCCGTCGGCCGCCTCGGGCGCCGGCGAGCCGGGCGAGGGGGGCGCCTGCGACGCCTTGGCGAAGGAGATGGTGCCGTCGGGGTCGGTGGTCTCGGGCGTGTCGTCGTCGCTGCTGCTCATCCCCGCTCCCTTCGCTCCCCGGTCCGGCCGGGACGCTATCGGCCCCGCGCCGGGTCAGAGGTCGGCGAGGCAGGGACCCTGGCCGAGGCGGGCCAGACCGGCCCGGTCGCCGGGGCCGAAGGTGGTCACCCCGGGCTGGCCCTCCGGGTACATGAGCTCGGTCGGGTCCTCGACGTGGCCCAGCCCCACCACGTGGGCCAGCTCGTGGAGGATCACCGAGCGGACCTGGTCGCTCCCGCCCCTGACCGCCAGCGACTCCTGCATCTGCGGGCCGTCGAGCACCAGCGTGCCGGTGACGTAGGCGAACGGGCTGGCATCGTCCCGACGCACGGCCACGCCGCCGCCCTGGCCCCCGACGTCGCCGGCCAGCGCCGGGCTGGCCTCGGGGTCGCTCCAGGCGATGAGGATCGGGGCCCACCGGTCGCCGTAGCGGTCCTCCTGGACCGGCGCCCGGTGCTCGGCGGGCGCCTCGTCGGTGGGGCCCTCGTCGTCGATCTGCAGCCCCGTCGCCCGCGCCACCTGGGCCAGGGCCTCGGTCAGGAGCCGGGCCCCGCCGTCGGGCTCCGTCCGGTCGTCGACGACCACGGCGAGGGGCCGGCACGGGTCCCAGGTCACCGGGTCGTCGGTGCCCTCCTGGGTCCGGGTGAAGACGTGGGGCGCGGCCGGGTCGACGTCCGCCGGCGGGGCGCCGAGGGGCTCGTCGGCGTCCGGCGCCGGCGTCGGGAAGGCGTAGCGGGTGCCGTCGAGGAGGAACGAGGGGGCCGAGGACGTCGGACCCGAGGCCTCCTCCGACCGGCCGGGCTCCGGCGGAGGCGACGCCGCCGGCTCGTCGTCGGTCCGCGTGACCACGAACGCCACCACGAGCGCGCCGGCGGCGAGGGTGGCGACGAAGCCGGGCGCCAGCCGGCGCCGGCCGGGGGCCGGCGGCTCGGGAGCAGGCGGCGGGACCGAGCCGGTCAGGAGAGCGGCCGCCCGGCCTGGAAGGTGGCCGTGAGGCCCTCGCCCCAGGTGGCCAGGTCGGGTGCGGTGGGCAGACCCAGCGACCGGAGCTCGTCGGCGACGGCACCCTGGCCCAGCTCGACCACGACGTCACCCGGGTCGACGACACCGGTGCCCATGTCCATGCGCAGCGCGGTGGCGTGGGCGACGCCGTCCAGGTACGAGTAGCTGCTGGCCTCGACCCCCTCGGCCGGGCCGAGCGGCGCGGCGCGGGGCAGCTCGACCGCCAGCTGGAAGCCCTCGGCAGTGGCCAGGGTGACCCGCACGGACGAGTCGGTGTAGGTGAAGGCCAGGTCCTCGACCGTCTTGGGGAACCCCATCACCCGGTTGCCGGCCTCGCAGGTGAAGGCCTGGTTGACGGGCATGCGGTAGACGAACGAGCCGATGACGTCGGCCGGAGCCCCGGCCGGGCGGGCGAGAAACCCCAGGTTGACCTCGTCGTAGTCGCCCCAGGGGTTCTCGACGTAGTCGCACAGGGCGACGACCAGCTGGGCCGTCCCGGGCGCCACCTCGACCACCTCGAAGGCATCGCCGGGCAGCAGCGCGGTGGCCGGACCGGCGGGCACCGAGAAGAGGAGGGTGGCGGCGTTCATGGCCGTGACCTCCATCGGGAAGGTGATCTCCTGCCCCTGGATCTCGCCCCACACGGTCGTGCCGACATCGGTCATGGCGCGGAGGTTACGTCCCCTCGGGTGAGACGAGGGCCGATCGGTAGTGTGCGACTCGTGACCGACCCCGATCTCGAGCAGCGCGCCATCAACGTCATCCGGGGCCTGGCGATGGACATGCCCATCCAGGCCAACAGCGGCCACCAGGGCACCGCCATGGCCCTCGCCCCGCTGGCCCACGTGCTGTGGACGCGGGTGATGACCTACGACGCCGATTCGCCCCACTGGGTCGACCGTGACCGCTTCGTCCTGTCGGCCGGCCACGCCGCCGTGCTCCAGTACTCCATGCTCCACCTCACCGGGATCAGCCTGACGCTCGAGGACCTCAAGGCCTTCCGCCAGTGGGGGTCCTCGACGCCCGGGCACCCCGAGGCCGGCCACACCGTCGGCGTCGAGGTCACCACCGGGCCGCTGGGCCAGGGGTTCGGCCAAGCCGTGGGTCTCGCCCTGGCCGAGCGCTGGCTGCGGGCCACCTACGGCGAGGACGTCGTCGACCACCACACCTGGGTGATCGTGTCCGACGGCGACCTGGAGGAGGGGCTCAGCCACGAGGCCGCCTCGCTGGCCGGGCACCTGGGCCTGGGCCGCCTGATCGCCGTCTACGACGACAACCACATCTCGATCGACGGCCGCACCGACCTCACCTTCAGCGACGACACGCCGGCCCGCTTCCGGGCCTACGGCTGGGAGGTCGTCGAGCTGGGCGAGGCGTCCGAGGACCTCGACGCCCTCGAGTCCGCCCTGGTGGCGGCCAAGTCCGACGAGAGCCGGCCCACGCTGATCGTCGTCGAGAGCAAGGTCGGCTACCCGTCGCCGAAGTTCACCGACGACCACAAGGCCCACGGGAACCCGATCGACGCCGAGGAGGCGGCTCGGACCAAGGAGGTCATGGGCCTGCCGGCCGACGAGACCTTCTACATCCCCGACGACGTCCTCGAGCTCTACCGCGAGGCGGGCATCCGGGGTCGGGCCGAGCACGAGGCCTGGCAGGCCCGCTACGACGCGTGGGACGGCGACAAGGCGGCGTGGGCCGCGGGCCAGGCCCTGACCGGCCGGCCCGGCTGGGAGGACGCCCTGCCGACCTGGGACGTGGGCGACTCGCCCGCCACCCGGGTGGCCAGCGGCGACGTCTTCCAGGCCCTCTGCGAGGCGGTCCCCGGCCTCATCGGTGGCGGCGCCGACCTGTCGGGCAACACCGGCACCGCCCTGAAGGGCGTCGGTGTCCAGTCGCAGGATGATCCGGCCGGCCGGCAGATCTACTTCGGCATCCGCGAACACGGCATGGCCGCGGCCATGAACGGCATGGCCCTCCACGGGGGTGTCCTGCCGGTGGGCGGCACCTTCATGCAGTTCAGCGACTACTGCCGTCCGGCCATCCGCCTCGCCGCCCTGAGCCGGGCCAAGGTCATCTTCTCCTTCACCCACGACTCCGTCGCCCTGGGCGAGGACGGGCCCACGCACCAGCCCATCGAGCACCTCATGGCCCTGCGGGCCATCCCCCGCCTGCGGATGATCCGTCCCGCCGACGCCAACGAGACGGCCGCCGCCTGGCAGGTCGCCATCGAGGGCGAGGGCCCCACCGCCCTGGCCCTCTCCCGCCAGGGCGTGCCCGTCCTCGAAGGCGTCAGGGCCGAGGGCGTGGCCCGGGGCGCCTACGTGCTGGGTGGCGTCACCGATGGCGGTGAGCCCGACCTGGTCCTGCTGGGCACGGGCGCCGAGGTGCACATCTGCGTCGAGGCGGCCGAAATCCTGCAGGCCGAGGGCCGCCGCGTCCGGGTCGTCTCCATGCCGTCCTGGGACCTGTTCTCGGCCGAGGACTTCGACTACCAGGACGAGGTCCTGCCGGCGGGCGTGCCCACCCTCGCCGTCGAGGCCGGGGTGTCGCTGGGCTGGGACCGCTGGGCCGACGCCAGCGTCTCCATCGACGGCCGCTTCGGCGAATCCGCCCCCGGCACCGAGGCCCTGCACCGCCTGGGCTTCACCGCCGACAACGTGGCCGAGCGCGGCCGCGAGCTGATCGCCGACCTGGTCGAGGATCCCTCCCTCGGCCCCGCCTGATCCCTTCCCCCGGAGGCTGACATGACGAAGCTGCACGAGCTGTACGACGAGCAGGGCCAGAGCCCGTGGCTCGACAACCTGCGCCGGAGCTTCCTCCGGAGCGGCGAGCTGGCCGCCTGGGTCGACAAGGGGGTGCGGGGCGTCACGTCCAACCCGTCGATCTTCCAGAAGGCCATCGCCGGGTCGGCCGACTACGACGAGCAGTTCGCCGAGGGCCTCGACCGGGGCCTCTCGGTCGAGGACATCTACTGGGAGCTCGTGGTCCAGGACATCGAGGGGGCCCTCGCCGTCCTCCGGCCCGTCCACGACGCCAGCCGCGGCCTCGACGGCTACGTGTCGGTCGAGGTGGCGCCCAGCCTCGCCCGCGACACCGAGGGCACCACCGCCGCCGCCCGCGACCTCCACGAGCGCATCGCCGAGCCCAACCTCTACGTCAAGATCCCGGGCACGGCCGAGGGCCTGCCGGCCATCCGGACGATGACCGCCGAGGGCCGCAGCGTCAACGTCACCCTCCTGTTCAGCCTCAGCCGCTACGGCGACGTCATCGAGGCCCACCAGGCCGGGCTCGAGCAGCTCGTCGCCTCGGGCGCCTCGGCCGAGGCCGTCGGGCGGGTGTCGTCGGTGGCGTCGTTCTTCGTCAGCCGGGTCGACGCCGAGGTCGACAAGCGCCTCGACTCCATCGGCACCGACGAGGCCAAGGCCCTCAAGGGCCGGGCCGCCGTCGCCAACGCCCGCCGGGCCTACGCCCTGTTCCAGGAGCGGTACTCCGGCGCCCGCTGGGAGGCGCTGGCCGCCGCCGGGGCCAAGGTCCAGCGCCCGCTGTGGGCGTCGACCTCCACCAAGGACCCGAGCTACCCCGACACCTTGTACGTCGACACGCTCATCGGTCCCGACACGGTGAACACGCTGCCCGACGCCACCCTCGAGGCCTTCGCCGACCACGGCACCGTGGCCCGCACCGTCGATGCGTCCTCCGACGACGACCTCGACGTGCTCGACCGGCTGGCGCGCGTCGGCATCGACCTCGGCGACGTCACCGAGCTCCTGGAGAAGGAGGGCGTGGCCGCCTTCGAGGCCTCCTACGACGACCTCCTCGGCACCCTCACCGAGAAGGCCGAGCAGCTGAAGTCCGACCCCCCGCCCGGTCGCGACGCATGACGATCGACGGGCTGACCGTCGTCGCCGACGTGCCCGGCGCCTTCGCCGACCGCGTCATCGACTCGTTCGGGGCGCGGGCCGAGGAGACCTACTCGATCGCCCTCTCGGGGGGCGACACCGCCCGCCGCTGCTACGAGCGCCTGGCCGTCGACGGTGCCACCCGCATCGACTGGTGGAAGGTCGACGTCTACTGGGGCGACGAGCGCTGCGTCCCCCACGACCACGAGGACTCCAACTACCTGCTCGCCCGCGAGGCCCTGCTCGACCGGGTCGGCGCGGCCAACGCCACCCACCTGATGCGCTGCGCCGAGGTCGATGCCTACCAGCTCCGGGTCGGCGATCTGGGCCGCTTCGACCTGATCCACCTCGGCCTGGGCCCCGACGGCCACACCGCGTCGCTGTTCGCCGACTCCCCCGCCCTCGAGGCCGACCCCGGCCGTCTGGTCGCCCTCAACGAGGACCCCTCGGGTCGCAACCCCCACCCGAGGATGACCCTCACCGTGGCCGGCATCGCCCGGGCCCGGCTGGTGGTCGTCACCGTCGAGGGCGAGGCCAAGGCCGAGGCCCTCGCCGCCGTGGCCCGGGGCGACGACGTCCCCGCCGCCCGCATCGAGGCCGAGCGGGTCGTCTGGCTCGTCGACGAGCCCGCCGCCTCCCTCCTGCCGGCGACCTGACGCCAGGTTTGAGCGTTTTCCCACCGTGGCGGTGGTGAATCGCTCAAAGCTCGCGGGCGGTCAGGCGGGGCGGAGGCCGTGGATGCCGGTGGGGTCGAGGACGACGAGACCGCCGTCGACGGCCGCCAGGCCGGTGGAGTCGGGGTAGGCGTCGGTCGACCAGAGCGAGTCGCCGAGGCCCTCGGCGTAGCCGTAGACGGTGATGAGGCCCCCCGCCTCGGCGATGGCGATGGCGTCGCGGCCGATGGCCACCGCCCCCCGGCCCCCGGTGCCGTCCAGGTCGACGGCCGAGACCACCGCCCCGCTGGTGACGTCGAGGAGCAGGAGGTGGGCGCCGGTCCAGCCGACCAGGAGCCGATCGCCGGT
>DASYLG010000197.1:0-3296 GCA_036009685.1 Iamia sp.
GGCTTCCTGCGCATGGCCCCCGACGTCGCCATCGTGGGCGAGGTCCGCGACCGCGAGGCGCTCCCGCTGCTGCTCACCCTCTCGTCGGGCGTGAAGGGGTTCACCACCATCCACGCCGGCTCGGCCCGCCAGGCCCTGTCCCGGCTGCGGTTCATCTGCCAGCTGTCCGACAACGACCTGCCCATCAGCGCCCTCAACAGCCTGGTCACCGAGGCCATCGACGTCGTCGTCCACTGCGCCCGCACCCCCGAGGGTCCCCGGGTCACCGAGGTGCTCGCCGTCGAGGACCTCTCGGCCAGCCCCGACGGCACCGCCTTCACCGTCACCGAGCTGTTCACCCGCGACGGCATCGACGCCCCCCTCACGTGGACCGGCCAGATCCCCCAGCGCCTGGCCCGCCCCTTCCGCGACGCCGGCTACGACCTCCGATCGATCCTCGACGACGCCCGCCCCCACCCGACCGCCGTGGGGAACGGGCGATGAGCCCCCTCGTCGCCCTGCTGCTGGCGCTGGCCGGGGCCTACGGCGTGCACCTGATCTACACGTCGGCCGCCCTCAGGTGGACCGGCGTCGCCCCGGGGCCGAAGGTGGCGAAGCGCGCCCGGGCTCCCCGGGGCCCGCAGGAGTGGCTGGTGCAGGCCGGGCTCGACGGGGTCCGCCCGGGCGAGTTCGTGGCCGTCGTCGGCGTGCTCGGCCTCATCGGCACCGCCTTCGGCTTCGCCATCTTCGCCGCCCCGATCCCCGCCCTGGCGCTGGGGAGCTTCGCCGCCAGCTTCCCGATCGCCAGCTTCCGGAACCGCCGCCGGATCCGCCGCACCGTGGCCCAGGAGGCCTGGCCCCGGATGATCGAGGAGATCCGCATCCTCACCGGCTCGCTGGGCCGGTCGGTGCCCCAGGCCCTGTTCGAGGTGGGCCAGCGGGGGCCCGACGAGATGAAGCCGGCGTTCGACGCCGCCCACCGCGAGTGGCTCATCTCCACCGACTTCCCCCGCACCGTCGCCGTGCTGAAGGACCGCCTGGCCGACCCCACCGCCGACGCCACCTGCGAGACGCTCCTGGTGGCCCACGAGATCGGTGGCTCGGACCTCGACAGCCGGCTCCGCGACCTCATCGAGGACCGCATCCAGGACGTCCAGGGCCGCAAGGACGCCCGGTCCAAGCAGGCCGGTGTCCGCTTCGCCCGGGCCTTCGTCCTGGTCGTGCCGCTGGGCATGGCCACGGCCGGCGTCTCGGTCGGCGAGGGGCGAGAGGCGTACGGCACGCCCGGGGGCCAGGCCGCCGTGCTCGTCGCCATCGCCATGATCATCGGCTGCTGGATGTGGGCCGGGGCCATCATGCGGCTCCCCGAGGAGGAGCGGGTGTTCGAGCAGTGACCCGCCTCGTCGTCCTCTCCGGCCTCGTCCTCTGGGTCGGCACCACCCTCCTGCTGTCGACCACCCGCTGGTTCGCCCGCCGGCCCCTCACCGAGCGGCTGCGGCCCTACACGCCGGGCGGGCTGGCCCCCGGCAAGGGCGGCGGCCTCCTGTCGGTCGAGAGCTTCCGTGACGTGGTGGCGCCCGTCTCCCGCAACGTCGGCGAGCAGGTGGCCCGGCTGTTCGGGGTCAGCGAGGACCTCAGCGTCCGTCTGACCCGGATCCACTCCCCACTCGACGTCACCGCCTTCCGGGTCCGCCAGCTGGGCTGGGTCGTCGCCGCCTTCGGCCTCGGCGCCCTCGCCTCGGTGGCGGTCGGGCTGCCCGTCCCTGTCGGCGTGCTGCTCACCTTCGGTGCCCCGCTGCTCGCCTTCCTCGTGCTCGAGCAGCAGATCTCGGCGGCGTCGAAGCGGTGGCAGCGCAGCCTGTTCCTCGAGCTCCCCGTGGTCAGCGAGCAGATCGGCCTCCTGCTGTCGGCCGGATTCTCGCTCTCGGGCGCCCTCGCCCGGGTGGCCGACCGCTCGAACGGCGCCTGCGCCCGCGACATCTCCCGAGTCATCAGCCGGGTCCGCCAAGGGCTCAGCGAGACCGACGCCCTGCGCGAGTGGTCGGCCCTCGCCGACGTCGAGGCCGTCGACCGCCTGGTGCACGTCCTGGCCCTCAACCGCGAGGCCAGCGACCTGGGTCGCCTCATCAGCGAGGAGGCCCGCGCCATCCGCCGCGACGTCCACCGCGAGCTCATCGAGCAGATCGAGCGTCGCGGCCAACAGGTGTGGATCCCGGTCACGGTGGCAACCCTCATACCGGGAGTCATCTTCCTGGCCGTCCCCTTCACCCAGGCCCTGACCCTCTTCTCGGGCTCCTGATCTCCCCCACTCCCCCACGGAGGCATCCATGCAGAAGTTGAACACCACCATCGACCACGGCAGCCTGGCCGCCTACACCTGGGTGCGCGCCGGAGCGATCCACGCCCGGCACCGCCTGGCCACCGACGACCGGGGCGAGGGCGTCATCTCGGCCGCCATCGTCGTGTTGATCATGGCCTTCCTCGGCGTCCTCATGTGGGGGGCGTTCAAGCTCCTCTTCGAGAACGCCTCGACCAACACCAGCAACCAGGTCGATCAGATCGGCTCATGATCCCGACCACGGCACTGGCCCCCGAGCGTGAGCGGGGCCAGAGCCTCATCACCTCGGTGGCGGCCATCGCCGTGTTCCTGGGGTTCCTGATGTTCGCCGTGCACATCTGCGTGAACCTCTACGCCGACACCACCGTCACGGCCACCGCCTACGACGCCGCTCGCCGGGTCGCCCGGGCCGAGCTGGCCGACGGCAACCGGGAGGCGGCGACGGTCGCGGCCGAGGCCGACCTGAAGGAGAACCTGGGCCGGTACTCGTCCCGGATCAGGGACATCGACTGGGACATCACCGCCGATGTCGTCGCCCTGCACATCGTCGTCGAGAACCCCAGCTTCCTGATCTTCTCGGACGCCGACCTCGGGGTCGGCGAGATCGACAAGACGGTCCGGGTCCGGGTCGAGAAGGTCCGATGAGGCTGGCCCACCACCGTCGTGGCCCCGCGCCGCCGGTGCAGGCCGAGCGCGGGTCGGCCGGGGCCGAGGTGCTGCCCTTCTGCGTGCTGATCTTCGTCTTCGGCACCTTGCTGCTGGTCAACGCGTGGGGCGTGATCGACGCCAAGTTCGCCGTCACCTCGGCCTCACGGGAGGCGGCCCGGACCTACGCCGAGAGCGACGGGGGGCTGGCGGGCGAGGGTGCGGCCAAGGACGCCGCCGAGGACGCCATCCGGGCCTACGGGCGCACGCCGTCGCGCCTGGACCTGAGCGAGCCCGAGGGCGCCTTCGTCCGCTGCGGCTCGGTCACCTACAC
>DASYLG010000198.1:0-11094 GCA_036009685.1 Iamia sp.
AGCTGTCGGCGGGCGACCGGGCCGCCGAGAAGGGCGGCCGCATCGTGGCGCTCACGTTGCCCGTGCTGGTGCCCATGAACATGAGCTTCCTCAACCACTGCGGGCTGTTCCTGATCCCCGGGTGGGGCGAGATCCTCCGCCTCCCCGTGCCCGAGCGGATCGCCAAGCTCACCGACCCCGAGGTCCAGGCGTACATGCTCGAGCGGTCGGCCTCCGACGAGGCCGGTGTGTTCAAGCGGCTCGCCGACTTCGCCAACTACGTCATCGGCGACACCTACGCCGAGGCCAACGAAGGCCTGAAGGGCAAGCGGGTGGCCGAGGTCGCCGAGGAGCGGGGCTCCGACGACGCCTTCGCCACGCTGATCGACATCGTGGTGGCCGACGAGCTGCGCACCGTCCTGTGGCCCATCCCGCCCGACGGCGACGACGCCTCGTGGGAGCTGCGCCGTCAGACCTGGGCCGACGACCGGGCCATGCTCGGCGGGTCCGACGCCGGCGCCCACCTCGACCGCATGTGCGGCGCCCCGTTCCCCACCCGCTTCCTGGCCGACACCCTTCGGGGCCGGAAGCTGGTGCCGCTGGAGCGGGCCGTCCAGCTCATGACCGAGGTCCCCGCCCAGCTGTTCGGGCTGCGCGACCGCGGGATCCTGGCCGAGGGCGCCTTCGCCGACATCTTCGTCTTCGACCCCGAGACCGTCGGGGCCGAGCACGCCACGCTCGTCCACGACCTGCCCGGAGACTCCCCCCGCCTCACCGCCGGATCCCACGGCGTGCGCCGGGTCTACGTCAACGGCACCGTGGCGGTGGAGGACAACCGGGCCACCGGCGCCCTCGGCGGCACCGTCCTCCGCAGCGGCCGCGACACCGACACCGTCGCCACCAGCTAGACCCGTTCTGTCAACCCTCGTGCACCGTCACGGTGCATGGGGATTGACAGAACGCGGGGTCAGGTCGAGGGGGCGGGGTGGCGTTCCTCGAGGCGGCCGTCGGCGTGGCGGGCGAAGCGGGGCTGGTCGGCGGGGTGGACGGGGTCGTCGTCGGCCCACGGCCAGCCGCCGAACTGGGTGCGCTGGTAGTCCTCGAAGGCCTCCTGGATCTGGGCCTTGGTCGTCATCACGAACGGGCCGTAGCGGGCCACCGGCTCGCCGATCGGGCGGCCCTGGAGCACCAGCACCTCGACGCCGGCCGCGGACGAGAGGTCGAGGTCGACCTGGCTGTCGACGACCACGCCGGTGTCCTTGGCCAGGTCGGCGTCGTGGCCGGCGATGCGGAGCGACGTGCCGTCGAAGACGTAGAGGGTCCGGGCCGTCTCCCGGCCGGCGGCCTGGGGCAGCGTCCAGGTCGCGCCGGGCTCGAGGACGATGTGCCAGATGGCCAGGTCGGCCTCGTCGTGGCTGGCCCACGAGGCGGGCGGCGGCGCCGGCGGCTCGTCGGCCCCGGCCAGGCGCCCGGCGATGACCGTGACCGTGGCGGTGGGGCCGTCCGCCGGACCGCTCACGACCCGGGGGATCTGGTCGTCCCAGAACATGGTGAAGTGGGCGTCGACCATCTTGTCGGCGGACGGGAGGTTCAGCCAGATCTGGAACAGCTCGAGCGGGTTGGGGCCGTCGGCATCGAGCAGCGGGAACATCTCGGAGTGCTGGATCCCCTTGCCGGCGGTGAGCCACTGGACGTCACCCCGGCCGAAGCGGGCGGCGGCACCGAGCGAGTCGGCGTGGTCGATGATCCCCTTGCGCACGTAGGTGACGGTCTCGAAGCCCCGGTGCGGGTGGGGCGGGAAGCCGGGGACCTTCTGGCCGTGGTACATCCGCCAGCCGTCGCGGCCCTCGAAGTCCTGGCCCAGGTCGCGGCCCGCGAGCAGGGCGGGGTCGGGGCCGAGGTCGGCCTCCCCGGCGGGGTAGGCGTCGTCGTGGTGGGCGCAGAAGAGGAAGGGGTCGACGGTGGGCCACTGAGGGCCGAGCTCGACGGTCTGCAGCACGGGATCGGACATGGACCCAGGCTACGGACCGACCACAACCTCTGGCGGCGGCGACGACCTCACGGACCACGAGGTGCCTGGCACCTCGTGGTCGTCACCGCCGGCGGTGGGGCTCGGAGTGGTCCCAGTCGGCGAGCAGGGCGCGGAGGGCGGTGAGGAGGACGAGGGGCTCGTCGAGCATGGGGTGGTGGCCGGCCTCCGGGAGCTCGACCACGGGGGCGACGCGGCCCAGCTCCTCGTACATGAAGCGGCCGATGTCCTGGGTCACGAGGCCGTTCTCGCAGCGCAGCAGGGCGAAGCGGGCCACGATCCGGCGCAGGTAGGGCAGGGCCACGCCCCGGATCGAGCCGCCGCCGAACTGGCCGAAGACGTGGGGATCGAACTTCCAGGAGAACCCGCCGTCGGCGGTGCGCAGCGAGCGCCGGCCGACGTGATCCATCACGTAGTCGAGGTAGCGCGCCTGGGGCGGGACGGTCCGGAAGCGGAGCAGGGCCTCGTCGACGGACGGATAGGTGCGCGCCCGCGGTCCGAAGGCCTCCTTCAGACGGGACGCCTCCACCTCGGGGTCGGGCTCGGTGACGGGCGAGTCGACGATCACCACGCCCGAGACCATCTCGGGGTGGAGGGCGGCGGTGGCGATGGTGACGAAGCCGCCCATGCTGTGGCCGACGACGACGGGCAGGCCCTCGATCCCGGCGTCCGCGGTGACGGCGATGACCTCGTCGGTCCACTGCTCGAACCGGTAGACGTCCCGCCGGCCGCTGTCGCCGTGGCCCGAGAGGTCGATGGCGACCACCCGGTACTCGTCGGCGAAGGCGGCGGCGATGTGGGTCCACCAGTGGGCGTGGGCCCCACCGCCGTGGACGAACACCAGGCCTCGGCGGCCCACCTCGCCCCAGGCCAGGTAGTGGATCGGGCAACCGGCGACGTCGACCACCTCGTCGGTGAACGGCACCTCCAGCCGGCGCCGGAACCACTCGGGGGCCTCGGGGTGGACCGGGACGGGCGCGCTCACGCCCCGAACCTAGGCGTCCCCTGGGACGACAAGAACCTGCACTGTTACTGTAAGTACCCGTGCCACGACTCCGGGCCACATCGTGACCGCCGTCGAGGTCCCCGAGACAGCCCCGCCGTCCCGGCGGTACCCGCTGTGGCCCCTGGCGGTGATGGCCCTCGTCTCGCTCGTCGACCAGATCGACATCTCGGTGGCCCGCGGCGTCCTCCCCATCCTGAAGGACGAGTGGCGGCTGAGCGACACCCAGCTGGGTGCGACGGTCACGGTCTTCGTGTTCGTCAGCACCCTGGCCGCCATCCCTGCCGGCTACATCGCCGACCACTTCCGGCGCACCCGGGTGATCGGGTGGACCCTGGTGAGCTGGAGCGGCCTGATCCTCCTCTCGGCCACCGCCGTCAACTACGTCAACCTCCTGGTGGCCCGGGCCCTCATGGGCGTCGGCCAGGCCGTCGACGACCCGGCGTCGACGTCGTACCTGGCCGACAGCTACCCGGCTCGGATGCGCGCTCGCGTCTTCGCCTGGCAGCAGGTCAGCTTCTTCCTCGGCGTCGGGATCGGGCTGGGCCTGGGCGGCAGCATCGGCGAGACCTGGGGCTGGCGGTGGGCCTTCGCCGTGGTCGGCGTCCCCGGCGCCCTGGTGGCCTTCGCCGTGTTCGGCCTGCGCGAGCCACGGCGGGGCGAGGCCGAGCTCCCCGAGACCATGACGTGGGCGGAGATCGAGGTCCTCCCGCCGCGGCAGGTCGACCGACTGTCGGGGGCCGAGGGCGTCTCGTTCGCCCAGTTCACCCGGCTGGCCTCGACCGAGCTGGTGAGCCAGCTCAAGATGATCTTCGGCATCCGGACCATGCGCTACGTGCTCGTCGGCGTGGCCGCCCTGCTGTTCACCACCGCCGGCATCGCCACCTGGCTGCCGATCTACCACGACCGCTACTCGGGGATGTCGGCCTCCCGGGCCACCCTCGTCACCGGCGGCGTGTTCGGGGTGGCGGGGCTGATCGGCACGGTCTTCGGCGGGTGGTTCTCGGACCGCTACCACCACCGGTGGAAGGGCGGGCGCATCGTCATCGTGGTGTGGACGTCGGTCCTGTGCGCCGCCCTCTTCATGGTCTCGTTCGCCATCGGTGCGATCTGGCTCCGCCTCGTCCTCCAGTTCGCCGGGATCACCGCCGCCGCCGGCGCCGCCCCCGGGCTGCGGGCGACGATGCTCGACGTGGTGCCGCCGGAGTCGCGCGGCGTCGGGGCGTCGGCCATGGCCCTGACCACGTCGGTGTTCGGCCAGGCCATGGCGCCCCTGCTGGTGGGCTGGATCTCCGACGTGACCGGGTCGCTGGTGACCGCCTTCTACATCGTCTTCCCGCCGGTGATCGTCGGCCTGATGCTCCTGCTTCGGGCCCGCCACACGCTGGAGGACGACGCCCAGGCGATCGTCACCGCCATCTTCGAGGAGAACCAGAAGCTCGAGGCCGAGCGGCGCGAGCTGGGCCTGATCGAGGAGCCCGCCGAGCAGGCCTGACGGGCCGTCACCGGGCGTTCACGGTTCGGCCGTCGAGGGGAAACAGCCGTGATGTCCAGTGGCCGCATGATGACGCTCCACATCGCCACGTGGGAGCTCGGCCACCGGCGCCGCGGTCTCCTCGCTCGCCTCCTCAGTCGGGGAACCTCACGTAGGTGTCGATGAGGAGGAGGCCGAGATCGGGGTCCCGCGAGACGTCTGGAGCGGCGACGCCGCGCTCGGCCAGGTCGGCGACGAGACGGTCGACGATGGCGTCCTCGTCGAGATCGTCGGTGCCGTCGCGCCAGGCGTCGCGCTCGGCCTCGTCGGCGAACACGTAGGCCTTCCACGACACCGAGAAGCGCAGCTCGTCCCAGTCGTAGCGGGCCGTCTCGGTGCCGTCCGAGGCGTGCAGCACCCACGGATCGCCCACCCCGCCGACGGGCGCCAGGGTCGAGTCCAGGCTCACGGGCGGGACGACGGTCGCCTCGTCGGAGGTGACCCGGTCGACGCCGTGGAAGACGGTGTCGGTGTCGAGCACGAGGGCGGTGTTGGCCCGGATGCGGTGGTGGTCGACGGGCCGGCTCGGGCCGTCGGGCCAGAAGGCGAGGGCGCCGTGGTCGCTGTCGTGGAACCAGGCGATGCCGGTGGCGATGGGCAGGCGCCAGTGCTCGAACAGTCCCGAGTGGTGCATCACCACCAGCAGCCACTGGGGGAGGCGCTTGCGATCGGCGCCCCGGAACTCGGGCACGTCGGTGTGGACGGCCAGCTCCTGACCCGGGACCATGAGGTTGGCGTAGGCGATCGCCGGCTCGACCACCGGCCGACCGTGGACCTGGCGGGCGGCGTCGGCCAGTCGCTCGCTGTGGAGGAACGACCCGATCCCGGCGATGTGCTCGGTACGTCCGCCAGGGCCCGAGCGGCCCGTCGGCGACGAAGGGGCCGACACGAGCGGACCAGGACGGCCGGGTTCGTCGGAGCCGCCGGGCGAGGACAGGACGCTCGTGCGATCCCGCCGATGTTGCGGCCACAGATACGCGTACTCCTGGCGGAAGTAGGCAGTCCTCGCGGCGAGGACGCTCGCCGGCTCGGTGGTGGCCCGCAGGCCGCCGGTGCGGAGGAAGTACAGGATGCTGTCGTGGCGCTGCTGGAGACCCCGGCCCAGCGGGTGGTCGATCTTCTCGTGGCTGCCGTAGGTCCGGTAGGTGCCGTACCGGTGGGCCAGCTCGACCATGGCCTCCGGGCCCTCGTCGAAGAGCGGATCGAGGGCGACGACCGTGTGGGAGCCGGCAAGCGTGGTCACGCCGCCATTCTCCCGTTAGCCGAGCGGCCTGGTCAACAATTCAGGACGCGGCGCGCCATGGGCCGGTGGGCCCGGCGGGCGTCACACCGCGCACGGATGGCAAGGAGTGCCGTGCGTTCACTGGGAACGGATGAGCCTTGCGAGCGATGATGGCCCCGTGACGAACACCCCGTGGCAGAACGATGCGTGCTCCCTTGTCGACGCCTTCCGGGCCGGCGAGCGCTCCCCGGTCGAGGAGCTGGAGGCGTCCCTGGCCGCCATCGAGGCCTCCGACCTGAACTGCTTCTCCTTCCTCGACCCCGAACGGGCTCGGCAGGCGGCCGCCGACGCCGACCTCTCGCTGCCGTTCGGCGGCGTGCCCACGGGCATCAAGGAGCTCGAGCAGGTCGAGGGCTGGCCCGACACCGGCGCCTCGCTGGTGTTCAAGGACCGCATCGCCACCCACACCATGCACAGCACCCAGCGGATGCTGACCGACGGCGGCGTCGTCCCCGTCGGCCTCACCACGGCCAGCGAGTTCGGCGGCCTCAACGTCAGCGTCACCAAGCTCAACGGCGTCGCCCACAACCCGTGGCGCCACGGCAAGACGGTCGGCGGCTCGTCGGGCGGGTCCGCCGCCGCCGTGGCGGGCGGGCTGGTCAGCCTCGGCACGGGGGGCGACGGCGGAGGCTCGATCCGCATCCCCGCCGGCTACACCGGACTGCTCGGGATGAAGGGCACCTTCGGGCGCGTCACCCGGGGCCCCCACGCCATGAGCCGCCCCAACACGGTGGTCAACGGCAACCTCTCGCGCTCGGTGCGCGACGCGGCCCGCGTCTTCGACGTGATGGGCGGTGTCGACCCCTACGACCCCACCTCGCTCCCGGCCCCCGGCAGCTTCGAGGCCGGCCTCGGCCTGCAGGACCTGCGCGGCCTGCGCGTGGCCATCGTCCCGAACCTCGGCGGCGTCACGCTCGAGGCCGGCGTCGAGGAGCAGATCCGGTCCGAGGCCGAGCTCTTGATCAAGGAGAACGAGATGGTGGTCGTCGATCTCGACGTCCGCCCGCCGAACCTGGCCGCCCAGTGGATGATGGGCAACCTGTCGACCCTGCTGGCCGAGCTGGAGGACTGCTGGCCCGCCTGCGCCGACCTGCTCACCGACGAGGTGGCCATCGGGCTGTTCCTGTCGCAGTCGCTCTACAACCTCCACACCGCGGCCGCGGCCGAGGACCTGAGGGTGAAGTCCTACGTCGCCATGGCCGAGGCCTTCGCCGAGGTCGACCTGATCATCGCCGCCACCAACCCGGGCCCCGCCTTCCCGGCCGACGCCGCCACGAGCAACCCGGAGGAGGACCTGATCGACATGGCCAAGTCCTCCAAGGCCTTCCGCTACGCCTTCCGTGGCGCCCTCATGGGCACCCGGCTGGCCAGCGCCTTCGCCCCCAAGCTGCCGACCAACCTGCTCGAGTACTTCAGCGCCAAGTTCCCGGACATGGTGAACATGGGCGCCCTCACCATCGTCTCCAACATCTACGGCAACCCGGCCGTGTCGATCCCGGCCGGCACCGTCGACGGCCTGCCCGTCGGCCTGCAGGTCCTGGCCGCCCACCACCGCGACGACCTGCTGTTCGACGTGGCCCTCTCGGTCGAGCGCAACCGCCCCTGGCCGATGGTCGCCCCCGGGGTCACGAAGCCGGGCGTCGCCACCCCCGCCTGACGCTGGCCGGGGCCCGTCGCGGGCCGTCGCCCCAGGCCACGAGCTGAGCCGTGTACATCGGCGGCAGGTGCTCGTCGAGCGCGGCAGTCGGGAGCGCCTCGGCCAGGACGAGGCTGACGACACCGTGGGTCATGGCCCACAGCTGCGTCGCGGCAGGGATGGGCTCGACCTTCGGGTCGAGCCGATCGTCGGCCTGCGCCCGCTCGACCCCGGCCACCAGCACGGCGAAGGTCATCGACGCGCTCATCGGCTGACGAGGATCTCGGCCGATGTCGAACATCACCCGGTAGAGGGCCGGATCGGCCAGGGCGGCGAAGACGTAGGCGCTCCCGGTGGACACCAGGTCGGCCACGGGGTCGGTGGTGGGCCGGAGAGCGATGAGCTCAGCGGCCAACCGGGCGAACGCCCGCTCCCGCACGGCGTACATCAGCCCGGGCATGCCGTCGAAGTGCGTGTAGACGCCCATGGTCGACGTGTCGGCGGCGTTCGCCACCTTCCGCAACGTGACCTCCTCGCCGGCGGCCAGGAGGTCGGTCGCGACATCGATCAGACGCTCGCGGACGGTGGTGTCGGCCGGTCGGGGCATGGTTGCCACCGTACCATATCGATGCTATGCATAGCACTGCTATCGAACGATCCGTCGAGGAGACCACCATGCCCGTCGAGCTGATCAACCCACCCGGGATCCCCGAGCCGCTGGGCTACGCCCAGGTCGGCGTGGCCACCGGCCGCCGCACCGTCTTCGTGTCGGGCCAGGTGGCCCGAGATGCCGACGGCACGCCGGTCGCCCCGGGCGACCTGGCCGGCCAGGTCGAGCAGGCCTACACCAACGTTCTGGCCGCCCTGGCCGGCGCCGGCGCGACCTACGCGGACGTGGCCAAGGTGACCGTCTACGTGGTCGACCTCACCGAGGAGAAGCTGGGCCCGTTCATCGAAGGCGCCATGCGGGTCGCCACCGCCCACGACATCGATCCCACCAAGCCGATGACCATGATCGGCGTGGCCGCCCTGGCCGAGCCCGACCTCCTCGTCGAGATCGAAGCCATCGCCGTCCTCCCCTGACCGCGGCCCACGAGGTGCCAGGCACCTCGTGGTCCACCCCGACTCAGGAGGCGGGCGTCAGGGTGAAGTGGGCGGGGTCGGGGGTCTTGGTCCAGGCCCAGTAGTCGACCATGCGCCAGGGGCTGAGGATCCGGATGCGGCCGTGCTCGTTGCGGTACCAGCTGTTGCGGATCGACGGGTGCGACCAGATCATGTGGGCCATCTCGGCCTGGAGCCGGTCGTCGTACGCGTCGTGCGCCGACTCGGTGACCTCCAGCGCGGCGCCGGGCCCCGCCGACGCCAGCAGCCCGAGGCACCCCATCACGTAGCGCACCTGGCACTCGGCGTTGAAGATGATCGACCCGCCGTGGGCCAGGTTGGTGCCCGGGCCGTACAGCAGGAACAGGTTGGGCTGCTCGGGGACGGTGATGCCGTAGAGCGCCGTGGGCTCGTCACCCCAGCGCTCGCGCAGCGAGACACCGCCCCGACCGGTGATCTCCATCGGCCACAGGTAGCGGTTGGCGTGGAAGCCGGTGCACCACACGATGATGTCGACCTCGTGGAGCGTCCCGTCCTCGGTACGCACACCACCGGGCTCGACGGCGACGATCGGCGTGGTCACCAGGGCGACGTCGTCGCGGGTCAGCGCGCCCAACCACGAGCCGTTGTCCTGGAGGGTGCGCTTGCCCAGACAGACGTAGTCGGGCACGACCTTGGCCAGCAGGTCGGCGTCGGCGCCCACCTGGTCGGCCATCCACTGGGTGAAGACCTGGCGGGCGGCGTCGTTGATCTCGCTGATGGCCCGGTCCTGGTGCGGGTAGTCGGGGTCGGTCCGCATGGCCGCCAGCCCGCCGTCGCACGCCGGCCAGAACAGGAGGAACCGGTACCAGCGCCCGTAGAACGGCAGGTGGCGGATGGCCCACGTCATCCCCGGCTGCACCGGTGCGTGGTAGATCGGGTTGGGGAACATCCACGGTGCCGACCGCTGGAACACCGTCACGTGGGCGGCGTCGGGGGCGATGGTCGGGACGATCTGGAAGGCGCTGGCGCCGGTGCCGACGACGGCCACCCGCTGGCTGCCGATGTCCAGGTCGGGATCCCATCGGGCCGAGTGCATCGTCGTCCCGGTGAAGGTCTCGATGCCGGGGACGTCGGGGACCTTGGGCCGGTTGAGCTGGCCCACGGCGCTGATGACGACGGCGGCGTCGAGCTCCTCAGCCTCGCCGTCGGCGTCGCGCACGACGACCGTCCAGCGGTGCGCGTCCTCGGACCACGTCGCCGACACCACCTCGGTGCCGAACCGGATGTGGGGGACGACGTCGTGATCGGCGGCGGCCCGCTCGAAGTAGGCCTGGAGCTCGGGTTGCTGGGCGAACAGCTCGGTCCACTCGTCGTCGGGCTGGAACGAGTAGCAGTAGAAGTGGTTGCCCACATCGACCCGGCACCCCGGGTACGAGTTCTCGTGCCACGTCCCCCCGACCCGCGGGTTCTTCTCGACGATCGTGTACGGCACGCCGGCCTGGCCCAGCCGGATGCCGGCCAGCAACCCGGCCATGCCGGCGCCGATCACCACGACGGGCAGCGCCGCCCGAGCGGCGGCGGACGACGCCAGCGCCGAGGGCACGACCGATCGCTGGTCGACGCCGTCGAGCTCGAGCTCCTCGAGCAGCAGGGGCACGTACTCGCGCGGCACCGGCCCGGCGACCATCGACTCCATGATCTCGTGGACCAGGTCCGGCCCCGGCGGGGGTGGCAGCTCGCCGTCGCCGTCCCGGAAGGCGAGGATGGCCGCCAGAGCCCGCTTGCGGACGACGGCCTGGTCCTCGGGGCTCATGAAGCCCTGGATCTCGTTGATGTAGAGGCCGACGGGCCGGGGGTCGTCCCGGATCCACGACGGGTCCCCGGTCATGTGCACCATCGACGCCAGCAGCGCGGGAACGCTGACGTCCTCGAGGAGAGCAGCGATCTCGTCGTCGGACTGCGTGATCGGCAGCCCGGCGTGGCGGTTCCTGCTCACGAGGTCGACAGCCGCACGGGGACCCGCTTGTAGGAGTTGTTGAGGTTGGAGCGCAGCCGCACCGGGTCGCCGGCCGGCTCGATGGCGGGGAACGTCGCCAGCAGCTCCTCGAAGAAGATGCGGCCCTCCAGCCGGGCCAGGTGGACGCCCAGGCAGAAGTGCTCGGCGATGCCGAAGCTCAGGTGCGAGTTGGGCGACCGGGTGATGTCGAAGGTGTGGGGGTCGGCGAACACGGCCGGGTCGCGGTTGGCGGCGGTGTAGTACATCGCCACCTTGTCGCCGGCGGCGATGGCCTGCCCGCCGAGCGATGTGTCCTCGCTCGCGGTGCGCCGGAAGTAGTGGAGCGGGTTGGCCCAGCGCAGGATCTCCTCGACGGCACCGGCGATGAGACTGCGATCGGCCCGCAGCGCCGCCATCTGGTCCGGGTGGGCGAGCAACGCCAGCAAACCGGAGCTGAGCATCGTCTGGGTCGTGTCGTTGCCGGCGGTGACCAGCTGGACGAAGAACGACCCGAAGTCGATGTCGCTCATGGGCTGGCCGCCGAAGTCGCCC
>DASYLG010000199.1:0-6125 GCA_036009685.1 Iamia sp.
GACTTCTCGTCGGCCGACAGGGTCACCTTGCCCACGTCCTTGTAGGTGTGGACGACGTCGGCCTGCTTGCCGATGCGCTGCTCGTGCGCCTCGTACTGGGCCTTCACCCCGACCGGGCCCGGGTAGCTCCCCGCCACCACGCCCAGCCACGGCCGGCACGGGTTCACCAGCGTCGCCGTGACGGTGCAGTCGGCGGCGGCGACGGGGGCCGGCGCCCCCGTCGCCTGGAGGCCGAGGCCGGTCGCCACCAGCGTCATGGCCGCGAGGCCCCGAGCAAACATCCCGCTGCGGCTCATGGTCACGCATAGTAGCGGAACTGGTGAGACCACGCCTCTCCGTGGTCGTCGGCGCAGTGCCCACACGCCTCGGAGGGTGCCCCGGAGGCGGATGTGGCGTAGGGGCACGGCGAGTGGCTAGGGAGGCAGCGATGGCGCCGAGAGAGCAGCTCCTGGTCCGGGCCATGGTGGCCCTGGCCGACACGCTGGTGGACGAGTTCGACATCGTCGACCTCACCGCGACCCTCGCCGACCGGTGCCTCGAGATCCTCGACGTGGCCGCGACCGGGATCATGCTGGCGTCGCCGACGGGCGGCGGGCTCCGGGTGATGGCGTCCTCGAGCGCCCCCGTCCGCACCCTCGAGGTGTTCGAGGCCCAGGTCGACGAGGGGCCGTGTCCCGAGTGCTACCGGACCGGGGCCCTCGTGGTGCACGAGGACCTGGCCTCCGACCCGGACCGGTGGCCCACCTTCACACCGCGCGCCCTCGAGGCCGGGTTCCGGTCGGCGCACGCCGTGCCCATGCGACTCCGCGGCACGATCATCGGCGCGCTGAACCTGTTCCGGACCGAGCCCGGGCGTCTGGCCGAGGCCGACATCGTCGTGGCCCAGGCCCTGGCCGACATCGCCACCGTGGCCGTCCTCCAGCACCGGGTGGCCACCGAGGCCCAGGTGCTCAACCAGCAGCTCACCCATGCGCTGGACAGCCGGGTCACGATCGAGCAGGCCAAGGGCGTCCTGGCCGAGCAGGCGGGCATCCCCGTCGAGGACGCCTTCGCGGTCCTCCGCGCCCACGCCCGTCGTCACCGCCGCACGCTGGTCACCGTGGCCGAGGAGGTCGTCTCCGGGGTGCTCGACGCATCGACGCTGCTGCGCCCCGACCCGCGCCCCCTCGATCGCTGACCACCGGCCGCGACCCGCCTGATCTGCGTGATGGCCGGCCGGGCGGGGAGGTGCGCGCGTCGATGCCCGATCTCCGCCCGCCGCCGGTCCGCCTCGACGTGGCGGCCGACCTGACGTCCCTCGGGGACGTGCGTGCCGTCGTGGGCGAGACGGCGCGGCGCTGGGGGTTCCGCCAGGCGTTCGACGTCGAGGTGGTCGTCACCGAGCTGGTCACCAACGCCATCGTCCACGCCGGCACGCGTTCGGTCGTGACCCTGTCCCGGTTGGGCGCCCGGCGCATGGAGATCGCCGTCGCCGACGGCGACACCCGACCACCCGTCCGGGTCGCCCCCTACGAGCACAACACCCGGGGCCACGGCCTGGCCATCGTCGAGCACCTCGCTCGCTCCTGGGGCGTCCGGGCCGGCGACGACCCCGGGAAGACCGTCTGGGCGCAGGTCGAGGAGGAGCGCCACCTCCGACTGGTGGACGGCGACGGGACGGGCCGCTCCGTCGGTCGCCGACGACCGGCACGGGGCCCGCGCCTGGTCGCCGTGCGCCCCTGACGAGAAGCCGTACTGTGGCGTCATGGCCGAGGCGGATCGAGGAGCAGGCCGCTCCGTGAGCCTCGCCCCGCTGGCCCGGGGGTCGGTGTCGCTGCGCCTCTACCCGTGCGGCGACCCGTCGCCGTCGGTCGTGGTGGACGAGCTCCGGCAGCAGGCCGCGCTGGCTGCCGACCACGGGTGGGACGGGGTGATGACCAGCGAGCACCACGGCGGCTTCGCCGGCTACCTGCCCAACCCCCTCCAGCTCGCCGGCTGGCTCCTCGACGCCATGCCCACCGGGTGGGCCGCGGCCTGCCCGCTGCTCCTGGTCCTGCGCCCTCCGGCGCTGGTGGCCGAGGAGGCGGCGTGGCTGACGGCCGCCTTCCCCGGCCGGGTGGGCCTCGGGGTGGCGGCCGGTGCCCTGGCCCAGGACTTCGAGATCATGGGCACCACCAAGGACGACCTGGCCGCCCGGTTCACCACCGCCCTGGAGGCCCTGGCCCCGATGCTGGCCGGCGCTCCTCCGGGCGCCCTCGCCGGCGACCCGGCCGTCGCGGCCTGCGCCACCAGCCCGATCCCGCTGGTCAGCGCGGCCATGGGCCCGGGGGCCGTCCGCCGGGCCGCCCGGGTGGGCGCCGGCATCTTGTTCGACTCGCTGGCGCCGGCCGAGCGGTGCCGCGCCCTCACCGACACCTACCGCGAGGCGGGGGGCTCCGGCTCGGTCGTCCTCATCCGCCGGGCCTGGATCGGGGCCGCGCCCCGCGCCGCGCTCGACGCCCAGATCGACGTCTACCGCACCTACGCCTCGACCGCGGCCCAGGAGGGGTGGGACCAGGACCAGCTCGTCACCGTGGACGACCCCGCCGAGATCGCCGACCGGCTGGCCGACGTCGCCGCCCGGGTCGGGGCCGATGCCGTCAACCTCCGCCTCACCGTCCCCGACGTCGCCCCCGAGGCGGTGCGGGAGCAGATCGCCCGTCTCGGCGACGAGGTCGTCCCCCGCCTGCGCGCCGCCCTGTCCGCCCCCGCCCCCACCGCCTGACCTCGGAGCCGGTCATGGACGAGCTGTCGAGCCTGGAGGCCTTCGTCGAGGGCGCGAGACGCCGCCTCGGCTCGGCCGACCCCACCGAGCTGGACGGTCTGATGCAGGCGGCCGCCGACCGGCGGGCCCTGGCGTGGGTCGCGGCCGCGCCCGGGAGCGAGACGATGCTCCATCGATCCGACGAGCTCACCGTCTTCGTCCTCGCCGGAGTGCCGCTGACGGCGTCCCCACCGCACGAGCACACGATGGGGGCGATGATCGCCGTGCTCGAAGGGGCGGAGACCAACGTCTTCTACGAGATCGTCGAGCAGGACGCCGACCCCATCCGCGAGGTCGGACGGCGGACGGCCCACGCCGGCGAGGTCCTGACCCTCGATCCGACGACCATCCACTCCGTGCGGTACCCGACCACCACGCCGACCATCGGTCTGCACGTGTACCTCGGCGATCTGATCGGAGCGACGCGCCGGCTGTGGACCAACGAGGGCGACACCGCCCGCCCCTACGACCAGACCGCCTACGACGCCCTGCGCACGCCCATCGACCCCGTTGACAATCCCTGATCACCTGATCAGACTCGTCGGATGGAGCTACGGAAGCGGGCCGCGATCGTCACCGGTGGGGGCACGGGGGTGGGCGCGGCGACGTGTCGTCGTCTGGCCGCCCAGGGCTGCGCCGTCGTCGTGAACTACTCGCGCTCGGTCGATGCCGCCGAGGCCGTCGCCGCCGAGTGTCGCCAGGCCGGGGTCGACGCCTTCGCCCATCGGGCCGATGTGTCGGTCGACGCGGACTGCGTCGCCCTGGTCGAGGCCGCGGTGGCCCGGTTCGGCCGTCTCGACGTCCTCGTCAACAACGCCGGCACCACGCAGTTCGTCGCCCACGACGACCTGGCGGGCATGACCGAGGAGGCGTGGGACCGGATCCTGGCGGTGAACCTGAAGGGCCCCTTCCTCTGCTCCCGGGCCGCCCTGCCCCACCTGCGGGCCGACGGCGGCGGCGAGATCGTGATGACCTCGTCGGTCGCCGGGCTGGCGGGCACCGGCTCCTCGATCGCCTACTGCGCGTCCAAGGCCGGGCTGAACAACCTCGTGGTCACCTTGGCCCGCGTCGCCGGGCCCGAGGTCCGCGTCAACGCCGTCGCCCCCGGCTTCATCGACGGCGAGTGGCTCCAGCAGGGCCTCGGCGACGCCTACGAGCCGGTCAAGGCCCACTACGCAGCGCAGGCGCTGACCGGCCGGGTGTCCACCCCCGACGACGTGGCCGCCGCCATCCTCGCCGTCCTCACCGGCAGCGACCAGGTCACGGCCCACGTCGTGCCGGTCGAGGGCGGGGCCCTCCACCACCTCTAGCCGGCGTCGGTCCGCCAGAGGCCGTAGGTGGCGCTCAGGGCCGCGGCCTCGTTGGGGTGCTGGCCGTCGGGCAGCCCGGCGGCGGTCTCCGGGTCGTACCCGTGCACGACGGTGGACGAGGCCACGAACGGCGTCATGAAGGTGTGCCACAGCATGTAGGCCTGCTCGCCGAGGCGCCGGTTCAGATCCTGGTAGATCGCCCCGCGGGCGTCCGGGTCGGTCTCGACGCGGCCCGCCGCCAGCAGCCGGTCGACCTCGGCGTCGTCGAAGCGGGCGAAGTTCACCGGCGACTGCCCCGTGAACCAGACGGTGAGCTCGTCGGGGTCGCCGCTCGGGTAGTTGGCGAAGCTCATCATGTCGTAGTCACCCGCGACGGCGGCGTCGATGAGGGCGTCCTGCTGGACCGTCTCGATGGTGATCTCGATGCCGATCTCGGCCATCGACTGCTGGAAGAAGACGGCCTGCTCCTGCTGGGCCGGCTCGGGCCAGTGCTGGTAGCGGATGGTCCGGATCGGCCCGACCTCGGCCTCGTACTCGGCGACGAGGCGCCGGGCCTCGTCGCGGTCCTGCTCCATCGGGTACCCGGTGTCCTCGAGGTAGGCGGGCGACTCGGGACCGAAGGGGCCGTTGGCATCGGTGAACTCGCCCTGGTCGAGGGTGTCGCGGTGCTCCTCGCGGTCGATGGCCAGGGCCATGGCCCGGCGGATGCGGACGTCGTCGAGCGGGGGCTTGGACACGTTGAGCTGCCAGAACCCCTTCAGGGACTCCGACTCGGTCTCGAACACGGCGAGGGTCCCGGCCTCGCCCTCCTCCCGCAGCTGGATCCGATCGGCGGCGGTGAAGAACCGGCCCATCTGGATGTCGTCGGCCAGGAGGGCGTTGGTCCGCTGCTCGGCCTCGACGATGGGCTCGAACACGATCTCGTCGAGGTACGGGTAGGCCTCGCCGTCGGGCGCGATCTGCCAGTAGTGGGGGTTCCGCCGGGCCCGCAGCTCGCGACCCTGGACCCACTCGTCGAGCACGAAGGGCCCCGTGCCGATCAGGCCGGTGGCGCACGACTCGGTGTCGTCCAGCTGGGCCTGGGCCATCATCCCGAGCCGACCGGCCGAGTAGAGGAACGCGGGGAACGCCGGCCACGGGACCTCGGTGGTGACGACGAGCTCGCGCTCGCCCGTCACCTCGACGCCCGCGATGTTGGCGAACACGAAGATCGTCAGCAGCGGGCTGCGGGCGTGGTCTCCGGGCGCCCCGCGGTAGGCGTCGAGGTTGTTCTTCACCACCTCGGCCGTCAGCGCCGAGCCGTCGTGGAAGGTGACCCCGTCGCGGACCGTGATCGTCCACTCCGTGAAGTCGTCGCTGGGCTCGACCGCCTCGGCCAGGAACGGCACGTAGCCGCCGTCGCGGTCGGGCATCGTCAAGGTGTCGTAGATCGCCCGCGCCACGGTGATCCCGCTCCCCGCCAGCTGGGACTCGGGCAGGCACCAGCCGCCCCCGGTCTCGGCGTCGAGCCCGTAGGTCAGCGTGCCCCCGCGGACCGGCGAGGCCACGGCGTCGGTGTCCCCGCCCCCGCCTCGACCTCCGCCGAAGCGATCGGCCTTGCCGCCGCACCCGGCGACGAGAGCGAGGACGAGGACGAGGGCGGCGGTCGACCGGGTGATGCGCGTCACATCCGCATCCTGATCAAGTGATCAGACAAAAGTCAAGAACCCTGCTCAGGGGATTAGGGTCGTGGCGTGGACGTCGAGACGACCGACCGAGTGACGCGGCCGTCGGCCGACCCGACCCGCGACCGGATCCTGGCCGCCGCCCTGGACCTGTTCTCGGAGCGGTCGTTCAAGGACGCCACGACCCGCGAGATCGCCGAGCGGGCCGGTGTCACGCAGCCGCTGCTCAACTACCACTACCGGTCCAAGGACGAGCTGTGGCGGGCGGCGATCGACGGTCTCTTCGACAAGCTGCGGAGCTCGATGGCCGACCGCCTCGAGGGCCTGCGCGGCGTCGATGCCCTCACCCGCGCCAAGCTGATGGTCCGC
>DASYLG010000200.1:0-2475 GCA_036009685.1 Iamia sp.
GCGAGAACTTGGCGTCGTTGGCGCCGACGGAGACGGTGACGGCGTCGATGGGACGGGTGCCGACGAGGTCGCGGACCTGGTCGAGCTGCGGGGCGAGACGGGTCCCCTTGCTCGGGTCCTGGCCGTCGTAGGCGCCCAGCAGGCCCTCGGTGATGGAGGCACCGGAGCAGGCCACGTGGACGAACGTGATGGACGTGTGGGGGTCGCGCCGCTCGAGACGGAGGGCGGCCTGGGCCGGGCCGGCGAGAGACGTCCGGTGGCACTGGGCGTTCTGCCACTTCGGGGCCAGCCAGTCCGACGGGTCGAGCCGGTCGGGGTTGCCCTCGCCCGACGCGACCGAGTCGCCCACCGAGACGACGAGGAGGTCCTTGGGCTCGATGGGCTTGGACCTGGAGTCGACGACCAACGGGCCCATCTTGATGTCGACGTTGGCGGTGTAGGCCCCGAGCTTCGTGAGCGGCTGGGTGATCTTGCAGCTGCTCCCGCTGAAGGTCTTGCCGGTCGGGTACTGCGGGCCCGTCAGCGTCAGCTCGAAGGTCAGGCCCTGGCGCTCGGTCACGGCGCGGGAGTCGCAGGTGTCGATGGTGAGCGTGTTCACCCCCTCCTGGATCCACCGCTTGTCGGCGGCGAGGTCCTTGACGCCGTCGGGGTTGTCGACGATGCCGTCGCCGTCGGCGTCCCGGCCGTAGCGCTCGGCCAGCGACCAGTCCCAGTCGAGGGTCCCCTTCGGTGGCCCGGCGGCGAGGGCGTAGGTCGCCAACCCGCCGACGCCGGCGATCACGAGGGCCAGCGCCCAGAGGGTGTAGCGCCGCCAGCGGCGACGAGTGGGTGCGGTGGGTGTGGGGGCGGTCGTCTCCATGTCGCCACCGTCACCCGGAGGGCTTGAACGGGACTTGGAATCTCCTTGGAACCGCTCCAGCGTTCTGACCAGGGGTTTCGTCCGCTTGACGCGCCCCTTGACGCGTCGCTTGAACTGGGACCGTGGCCCTTGCCCCCGTGGAGACCGACCGGACCGACGTGATCGCCGTCGCCCCGGACCGGCTCTGGGCGGTGCTTGCCGACGTCGGTGGCTACCCGTCGTTCTGGCCGTGGCTCCGTCACTTCGACGGTCGCGACCTCCGCGTGGGGGCGACCTGGCGGGGCGTGATCGACACGGGCACGCCGCTCCGCCTGACCGTCACCCTCCACCTCACCGAGGTCGTGCCCGAGCGCTCCGTCGCCGCCCGGCTGGGCGGTGACCTGTCCGGCTCGGCTCGGGTCGAGGTGGCCCCCGACGGTGACGGCGCGGCCCTCCGTCTCACCGCCACCCTCGCCCCCGAGCGGGCCGATCTGCGGATCCTGACTCGCTGGGCCCGCCCCCTCGCCCAGGCCAGCCACGACCGGGTCATCACCCGCGCCCTCGCCCAGCTCACGACCCACGCCTCCTGATCCGGGCTCGGCGGGAGGCCGGGTTGCGCGGGATCGCGGCGGCCTCGGGCAGGATGGCGCCGTGCCGACGACGTGGCCCCTCGCCGGGCGGGAGGAGGACATCGCCAGCGCCCTCGCCGTGATCGGCGGGGAGCAGGCCGGCATCCTCCTCGTCGGCGCCGCCGGCGTGGGCAAGTCCCGCGTGGCCGAGGAGCTGGCCGACCGGCTGGCGGCCTCCGGTCACCACGTCGCCCGGCTGGCCGGCAGCGCCGCCACCTCCTCGCTCCCGCTGGCCGCCGCCGCTCCGCTGCTGCCGGCCGACGTGGCCGACTCGGGCCTGCCCGCCCTGCTCTCCTTCCGGCGGGTCCTCGCCGAGGCCGCCGACGGCCGGCCCGTCGTCCTCGTCGTCGACGACGTCCACCTCCTCGACGAGGCCTCGGCCACGCTCGTGCACCAGGTGACGGTGTCCGGCGAGGCCAGCCTGGTCGCCACCCAGCGGTCGGGCACCGTCGCCCCCGACGTGGTGGAGCGGCTGTGGTGGGACGGCCTGGTGAACCGGGTCGAGATCCGCCCCCTGCCCCGGACGGCGGCCGAGGACCTGGCCGGCAGCATCGCCGGCCGCCCGCTCGACGCCACCGCCGCCGAGCGGCTCTGGACCCTCACCGAGGGCAACCCCCTCTTCGTGCGCGAGCTGCTGCTCGCCGAGAAGGACACCCGCCGGAGGCCGTCCCGGGCCTCGGCGGACGACGCCGGGTCGGCCGAGCCGTCGTCCTCCCGGGTGGCCGACGACGCCGTGCCCCGGCTGGCCGACCTCGTCCAGCGCCGGCTGACCGGGCTCGACGCCGACGCCCGCGACCTGCTGCGGGCCATCGCCTTCGGCGAGCCGCTGGGCGCCGGCGAGCTCGACCACCTGGCGCCGTCGTCGACCCTCGTCGTGCTCGAGCGGGCGGGCCTCATCGCCGCCGACGACGACGAGCGCCGGCTGGTCGTGCGGGTCGTGCACCCCTTCTCCGGCGAGGTGCTGCGGGCCGAGACCCCGCCCGACGAGCGCCGGGCCATCCTCTACCG
>DASYLG010000201.1:0-6410 GCA_036009685.1 Iamia sp.
GCGGTCGAGCGCTACAACCGGGGCATCGCCCTGTGCGTCGAGAAGGGCGACAACGGCACCCGCCACCTCTTCGAGGAGCACCTGGTCAGCGAGGAGGAGCACCTCGACTGGATCGAGGCCCAGCTCACCCTGATCGACACCATCGGCCTCGAGCGCTACCTGGCCGAGCAGATCCACGGCGAGGACTAGACCTGGGTTCTCGGGGAGGCTCGCGGGTAGCGGGTCGGGCATGAACCCGGTCCGCACGCTCGCCCGCCCCCTGCTCGCCTCGGTGTTCGTGTCCGGCGGCATCGACATGCTGCGCAACGCCTCGGTCTTGGCCCCGGTGGCCGAGCCGGTGGTCACGAGGGTCGTCGAGACGGCCCAGCCCGCCGTCGACCGGGCCACCGAGGCGGCCGCCCCCGCGGTCGAGGCGGCGGCCGAGAAGGTGGTCGATCTGGCCGAGCAGGCGGCCGAGGCGCTGCCCGACGCCGCCCAGCCGGTGGCCGACCGGGTCGATCAGGCGGCCGACGCCGCACGCCCCCGGGCCGGGTCGAACGGCGACGCCCTGCTGGCGGGCTCGCAGCCCACGTCGACGCCCCCCCACGTCGACCTGCCCGACGACCCCGAGCTGATGACCAGGGTCACCGGCGGCGTGATGGTCGGTGCCGGCGTCCTCCTGGCCATCGGCAAGCTGCCCCGGCTGTCGGCCGCCGCCCTGGCCGCCACGCTGATCCCCACCACCTTCGCCGGCCACCGGTTCTGGGAGATCGACGACGCCGACGAGCGGGCCGCCCAGCAGATCCACTTCTTCAAGAACGTGGGGCTGCTCGGGGGCCTGGCCCTCGCCGCCATCGACACCGAGGGCCGTCCCAGCGTCGCTTGGCGGACACGGCGCCGCCTCGAGGACACCCGCTCGTCGATCACCGACGCCCTGCCCGGCTAGACCTCCGGGGTGGACACCCGCACGCTCGGCCCCGACGGCCCCGCCCTCTCGGTGGTCGGGATCGGGACCAACAACTTCGGGATGATGATCGAGGACGACGCTGCCACCGCGGTGGTGCACGCCGCCCTCGACGCCGGCATCACCCACTTCGACACGGCCGAGATGTACGGCGGCGGTCGATCCGAGGTGATGCTGGGCGCCGCCCTGCGGGGCCGGCGCGACGAGGCCGTCATCGCCACCAAGGTCCTCCCCCGCCCCTCGTCCGAGCCCTACCGGCCGGGCGTCCTGGCGGCGCGGATCCGGGAGGCGGCGGAGCAGAGCCTGCGGCGCCTCGGCACCGACCACATCGACGTCCTCTACCAGCACTACCCCGACCCCGAGGCCCCGGTGGACGAGGCCCTCGAGGCCTTCGACGCCCTGGTCCGGAGCGGTTCGGTCCGCCACATCGCCAGCTCCAACGTGAGCGGCGACGAGATCGCCGAGGCGGCCCGGGTCGCCGTCGCCCAGGGCTGGGCCGCGTTCGCCGGCACCCAGATCGAGTGGAGCCTGCTGTCGCGGGCCGTGGAGGCCGACGAGGTCCCCGCCGCCCTCGCCGCCGGGCTCGGCGTGGTGCCCTACTTCCCGCTGGCCTCGGGTCTCCTGACCGGCAAGTACCGCCGGGGCGAGCCCTTCCCCGAGGGCTCCCGGATGGCCCGCAGCGACCGGTGGGCCCGGATGGTCACCGACGATGCCTTCGACCGGATCGAGCCCCTCGAGGGGTGGGCCGCCGACCACGGCCGCACCCTCACCGAGCTGGCCGTGGCCTGGCTGCTGGCCCAGCCGGCGGTGACCTCGGTGATCACCGGCGCCACCCGCCCCGAGCAGGTCGGGGCCAACGCCGCGGCGGCCACCTGGCGGCTCACGGCCAACGAGGCGGCCGAGGTCGGCGCCCTCTCGCCCCCGTGAGCCGCAGGGGGGAGGCCACCCCCTTCCGGCGAGGGTCACAGAACCCCTCCGACCAGGGCCGATAGGTTCTCAGGGTGGCCGAACCCGGCACGGGCGTGCGCGTCCTCCTCGACCGGTACGAGCTCCGTGACCAGGTCGGCGTCGGTGGCATGGGAGAGGTCTGGCTCGGGTGGGACCGCCGGCTCCAGCGCGACGTCGCCGTCAAGCTCCTCCTGCCCCAGCTCTCCGACGAGCCCGCCTTCCGCACCCGCTTCGAGGTCGAGGCCCGCGCCGCCGCCGCCCTGGAGCACCCCAACGTCGTGCGCGTCTTCGACATCGACGACGACGGGGGCGCCCTGTTCATCGTCATGGAGCGGCTGCCGGGACCCTCGCTCGACCGGCGGATCTACGAGGCCGGCTCGCTCGCCGAGGACGAGGTCGTGCGGATCGCCGCCGACATGCTCGCCGGGCTCGCCGCCGCCCACGCCGAGAACCTCGTCCACCGCGACATCAAGCCGGGGAACCTGATCAAGTCGGCCGGCGGCCGCTGGAAGGTGGGCGACTTCGGCGTGGCCAAGGACCTGGCCTCCACCGCCCACCTGACCCTGGTCGGCGTGGCCGTGGGGACACCGGCCTACCTCGCCCCCGAGCAGCTCGACGGCCGGCCCGCCACGCCCGCCACGGACCTGTGGGCCGCCGGCGTGGTCCTCCGCGAGGCCCTCACCGGGCGCCGGCCCTTCGAGGGCAACGATCCCATCGAGGTGGCCCACGCCGTGCAGAGCACGATCGTGCCCCCGTTGCTGTCGGTGCGGCCCGACGTCTCGCCGGGGCTGGCCCTGGCCATCGACCGGTCGCTGTCGTTCGATCCCCGGCAGCGCTTCGCCACCGCCCAGGACATGCTCGACGCCATCTCGGGGCAGGGCCCGACCGTCGTCCCCGTCCTGCCCGTCGACGCCGTCCCGGCCCCGCCGCCGAGCGTCAGCGGCGAGGTGGCCCCGATCGCCCCGGTGGGCGCGCCGCTCGGCGCGGGCGGGCCTCTCGGACCGGTCGGCCGCGCCGCGGCCATCAGCGGCGAGGTGCCGGTGATCGCCCCTGCGGTTGGTCCCCCCGCGTCCGGCGGCGACGGCGGCTCGGGCCTGCGGGTGGTGGCCATCGTCGCCGTCGTCGTGGCGTCGCTCCTCCTGCTGTTCCTGATGGGCCTGCTGTTCGGGCTGGTCATGCTGGGCGACGACGGCGAGGACATCGACGAGTCCCCGCCGGCGACGACCCAGCCCGCCACCGACGACGAGGTCCCCGCCTCGAGCACCACCACGACGGCGCCGACCACCACGGCGCCGCCGACGACGTCGGTACCCGGTGGCCTCCTGCCCGGCGACGGCCCCGTCACGGTCCCGTCCACCACCGTCCCCGACGACGCCCAGCCGGGCCAGGAGCCCAAGCCCGACGAGACCCGCCCCGAGGGCACCGGCGCCACCCTCGGCGGTTAGCTGGGCGGTCCTACAGGGTGGCGGTGAGGGCGAGGGCCTCGACCAGGCCACCCTGGTCGACGTCGGCCACGTGGTGGCGGGCCGCGGCCCGGGCCTCGGGCTCGGCGTTGCCCATGGCGATGCCGTGGCCGACGGCGGCGAGGGCCTCGGCGTCGTTGTTGCCATCGCCCACCATCGCCACCCGGTCGAGGGGGTGGCCCAGCATCCCGGCCAGGGTCGAGATGGCCGAGGACTTGGTGCACCCGGCGCGGGTGATCGACACGAAGGCGACGCCCGGCATCACCGGCGAGGTGGCCGAGTGGCCCACCGTGCCCGGAGGGGCGGCGACCCGGGCGGCGGGAGCGGCGGCGACCGGGACCACGATCTGGGCTCGGACCACCACGCCGTCGAGGGCGTCGACCGTCCGCCGGCGATGTGGGACGGCGAGCAGGCCGGCGTGGGCCACGGCCAGCGGGTCGTCGCTGTCGACCGCCAGGTCCCGGTCCGAGTAGAGCTCGAGCACCCAGTCCCGCTCGGCTGCCGTGGCGATCAGCGCCTCGACGGCGCCGTCGGGCAGCGGGGCGTGCTCGACGGCGTCGGTGCCGGTGTGGACCATGCTGGTCCCGCCCTGGAAGAGGTGCCAGCCGTCGGGGTCGAGCCGCCGGGCCCAGTCCCACGTCTGGCCGAACGCCGGGCGGGCCGTGCACAGGGCGAGGTGCTGGCCTCGCGCCACAGCGGCCTCGGCCGAGCCCCACACGTCGTCGGTGGGCACGCCCGGGGTCCCGATGAGCGTCCCGTCGACGTCGATGAACACCAGCGGCAGCACCGGTCGACTGTGGCCGCCGTCGACCGACCCCTCCAACTCGGGCTAGCCGGTGCTCTTCTTGGGCGGGAGGGGGAAGAAGGCGCTGGTGCGCTCGATGTAGTCGGCGTACTTCGGGCGGCGGGCGCCGATGTCCTTCTCCAGCAGGGCCACGCCCGAGACCCGCAGCAGGAAGACGGTCATGACGATCGGACCGACGATCCCCCACCGGCCGGGACCGGTCTCGGCCGCCACCAGCCAGATGCCCCACCAGACGCAGAAGTCGCCGAAGTAGTTGGGGTGGCGGGTGTAGCGCCAGAAGCCCCGATCCATGACCTGGCCCTCGTTCCCCGGGTCGGCCTTGAACCGGGCCAGCTGGAGGTCGCCTCCGGCCTCGAAGGCGAAGCCGACGAGCCAGAGCAGCCCGCCGACGATCGCCAGGGGGCCCAGCCCATCGGGGTGCTCTACACCGGCGGCCAGCCAGACGGGCGTCGACACCGCCAGCATCAGCACGCCCTGGAGGGTGAACACGGTGACCAGGCTGATCAGCCAGAACCACTCGCCGTAGTGCCGGCGCATCTTCTGGTAGCGCCGGTCCTCGCCGTGACCCAGGTTCCGCCAGGCCAGGTAGCCGGCGAGGCGGAGGCCCCAGATGCCGACCAGCGCCAGCAGCAGCGTCCGGCGGGCGTTCGAGCCGTCGCCCACGACGAACGAGGCCCCGGCGACGACGACGAAGCCCAGCCCCCACACGATGTCGACCAGGCTGGCGTCCCGGCGGGCCACGCTGACCAGCCAGGTCACGAGCATCACGACGGCCACGCCCCCGGCGGCCGCCCCCAGCACGGCGGCCATCAGGCCACCGCCTCTCGAGTCCCTCGGGGCCCGACCTCGGCGTCGACCGGGATCTCGGATCGGGGTACCAACCAGAGCTGGGCTCGCACGGGACGGCGGAACGGGAGGGAGCGGGCGAGACGGGCCATGGACGAGACCTGTTCGAGCCCGACGTGGTCGAGGATTGCCACGTCGGCACCGGGGGCGGCGTCCCGGCACGGGATCCACTCCAGGTCGTCCTTCACCACCATCCGCGGCGGCCGCCCGGACCGGACGACGAAGAGGTCGACAGGCAAGAGGGCATCGGACGCGTCGCGGTCGAGCGCGTCGAGGCCCGCGACATCGAACCGCAGGCCGAGCAGGCCCCGGGCCGAGCCGCGGATCGCGGCCAGCCACGCCCGCTGGAGGGCGTGGTGCCACCGCCGGGAGCGGGGCGTGCCGGTGTCGGCGGGGCCCGGCGCGGCCCAGAGGAGGGCACAGGCGGTGAGGCCCGCCGACTCGGCGAGGGCGTCGGCCCGGGCCATGGCGTCGGCCCGGATGCGCCACCACCGGGCGTCCCCGTCCGCCCGATCTCGGGCCAGGGCCACGGGCACCGCCACCGGGGCCACGGCGGCCAGGACCCACGGCGCCGCCCGCGCCGCCGGCACGGTGAGGGCCCGCCGGGCCCAGCGGGGCAGCGACGGGGCGGGCACGGCGGGCGACAGTACCGGTCACGACGGCGACGGGCAGGGTGGCTGCGGGGCGCTCTCGGCGGGGCTAGAACCCTGGGCTGTGAGCAAGGAGCCCCGTCCGTCCGCACCGCGCCCCTTCAACGACCGGGAGATCCGCTTCGCCCGTCGGGGGATGAAGCTGGTCGGGCCGGCCCACGTCTGGCTCTATCGCCGGAGCGGTGGGCGGATCTGGGGCCGCTTCCCCCGGTCCAAGACGCCGGTCCTGCTCCTGACGACCGTCGGGCGCCGCTCGGGAGAGCCCCGCACCGTCCCCCTCATCTACCTCGACGACGGCGACCGCCTGGTGATCGTCGCCTCCCAGGGCGGCTTGCCGACCCACCCGGCCTGGTACCACAACCTCGTCGCCCACCCCCGGGTCACGGCCCAGACATGGCGCCGGATCCGGGAGATGGATGCCCACGTGGCCGACGACGCCGAGCGGGCCGCCCTCTGGCCCCGCCTGGTCGAGATGTACGCCGACTACGACGAGTACCAGGCCCGCACCGACCGCCAGATCCCCGTCGTCGTCCTCGACCCGGCGACCGACTGACGCCCCCCTCCGCGAGGTCTGAGCGCTTCACCACCGTCACGGTGGTAAATCGCTCAAGGCTCGCGTCGATCGGGGCCTACGGTCCACGGCCATGGGATGCATGGTCGTGACCCGGCTGCGGCTGACCGCCGCGGTCCTCGTCTCCTGATCCGCCGAGCGCGTCCGAGCTGACGCCCGCACCCCGGCCTCCCGCGCCGGGGCA
>DASYLG010000202.1:0-4311 GCA_036009685.1 Iamia sp.
CCCAGGTCGCCGTGCGGGTCCGGCGCTGGTTGGCCTCGGCCAGCATGGGCGCGCAGCCCTCGTCGCTCGGGTCGACCAGGACCAGCCCGGCGATGCGTTCGGGCCTCTGCGCCGCCGCGGCCCGGACGATAGGTCCGCCCCAGCTGTGGCCGACCAGCACGACGGGTCCGTCGCCCAGGTGGTCGAGCACGTCGACCAGGTCGGAGGTCAGCCGGGCCAGGTCCCGGCGGGCGTCGTCTCGGGGGCTGCGGCCCAGCCCGCTGCGGTCGTAGGCGACCGTGCGGGTGCGCGCCGCCAGCGCCGGCACCACCGCTCCCCACATGTGGTGCGAGGCCCCCATCCCCGCCTCCAGCACCACGGTGGGCTCGCCCTCGCCGGCCACCGTCACGTGGAGCGTCCGACCGTCGCGAGTCCGCATCGAGGGAGTTTACGGCACCGCCTCGACAAGAAGTTAAGCCTGCCGAACAACATCTAGGGAGCGACGAGGCGCGCCCAGCGAGCGAGGACCGTGGCCTGGGTCTCGGCGGAGCGGGTCAGCCACTGATCGGCGGACGCCAGGATCGACGCCGGGTCGTCGGCCTCCGAACCGAAGGCGGTGACGAAGCGGGCGACGGCGGCGGCGTCGACCTCGAGGTGGAACTGGATGCCCCAGGCGGCCGGGCCGAGGCGGAAGGCCTGGTGGGGGTAGCGGTCCGAGGAGGCGAGGAGGACGGCGCCGGGTGGGAGGGTGAAGGTCTCGCCGTGCCAGTGGAGCACGGGGATCTCCGGGCCGATGCCGGCGAACAGCGGATCGTCGTCCGCGGCCGCCGCGAGGGTGACCGTCCCCCAGCCGACCTCCGGCTCGGGCCCCACCTCCACCGACCCGCCCGTCGCCGCGGCCAGCAGCTGGGCGCCGAGGCAGACCCCGAGCGTCGGCACCCCGGCCTCGACCGCGGCATGCAGCAGGGCCAGCTCGGCCCGCCGGCTGGGGAAGCCGTCGTCGCGGCCGGCCGACATGGGCCCGCCCATCACCACCAGCCCGTCGATCCCGGAGACGGAGGCGGGGATCGGCTGGCCTCGATCGGGCCGCACCACCACGACCTCGACGCCGGCGGCGCGCAGCGCCTCGCCGATCAGCACCGGCCCCTCCGGCTCCAGGTGCTGCACGACGAGGGCGGTGGCCATGGGCGCCATCTTGCTGGGTCGGGGCGCGGGCGCGGTCGTAGCCTGCGGCGATGGCTGAGCTGCGGAGTCGGACGACGACCCACGGGCGGAACATGGCGGGGGCCCGAGCGCTGTGGCGGGCGACGGGCATGACCGACGACGACTTCGACAAGCCGATCGTGGCGGTGGCCAACTCGTACACGCAGTTCGTGCCCGGCCACGTCCACCTCAAGGACATGGGTGGGATCGTGGCCGAGGCGGTGGCCGCCGCCGGGGGCGTGGCCCGCGAGTTCCACACCATCGCCGTCGACGACGGCATCGCCATGGGCCACGGCGGGATGCTCTACAGCCTCCCGAGCCGCGAGATCATCGCCGACTCGGTCGAGTACATGGTCAACGCCCACTGCGCCGACGCCCTCGTCTGCATCTCGAACTGCGACAAGATCACGCCGGGGATGCTCAACGCCGCCCTCCGCCTGAACGTCCCGACCGTCTTCGTGTCGGGCGGGCCGATGGAGGCGGGCAAGGCCGTCGTCGTCGACGGTGTCGTGCGGGCCCCGACCGACCTCATCACGGCGATCGCGGCGAGCGCCAACGACGCTGTGAGCGACGAGGGTCTCGACGAGGTCGAGCGCTCGGCCTGCCCCACGTGCGGCTCGTGCTCGGGGATGTTCACGGCCAACTCGATGAACTGCCTGACCGAGGCGCTGGGCCTGTCGCTGCCGGGCAACGGCTCGACGCTGGCCACCCACGCCGCCCGCCGGGCGCTGTTCACCGAGGCCGGCCGGCTCGTCGTCGACCTGGCCCGCCGGCACTACGACGAGGACGACGACTCGGTCCTGCCCCGCAACGTGGCCACCAAGGCCGCCTTCGGCAACGCCATGGCCCTCGACATGGCCATGGGCGGCTCGACCAACACCGTCCTCCACATCCTGGCCGCCGCCCACGAGGGAGAGATCGACTTCACGCTCACCGACATCGAGGCCGTCAGCCGGCGGGTCCCGTGTCTGGCCAAGGTCTCGCCCAACAGCGACTTCCACATGGAGGACGTCCACCGGGCCGGCGGCATCCCGGCCATCCTGGGCGAGCTGGACCGGGCCGGGCTGCTCGACCGCGACGTCCACGCCGTGCACAGCCCGTCGCTGGAGTCCTGGCTGGCTCGGTGGGACGTGCGCGGCGCCACGCCGGCCGACGAGGCGGTCGAGCTGTTCCACGCCGCCCCCGGCGGGGTCCGCACCGTCGAGCCCTTCTCGACCGAGAACCGCTGGCGTCGCCTCGACCTCGACGCCGAGCGGGGCTGCATCCACGATGTCGCCCACGCCTACACCGCCGACGGGGGGCTGGCGATCCTCCGCGGCAACCTCGCCCCCGACGGCTGCGTGGTGAAGACGGCCGGCATCGACGAGTCGTTGTGGAGCTTCACCGGCCCCGCCCGCGTGGTCGAGAGCCAGGACGACGCCGTGCGGGTGATCCTCGACGGCGTGATCCAGCCCGGCGACGTGCTCGTCGTGCGCTACGAGGGCCCCGCCGGCGGCCCCGGGATGCAGGAGATGCTCTACCCGACGGCCTTCCTCAAGGGCGCCGGGCTGGGCCAGAGCTGCGCCCTCGTCACCGACGGCCGCTTCTCGGGCGGCACGTCCGGCCTGTCGATCGGCCACGTCGCTCCCGAGGCGGCCAGCGGCGGCGCCATCGGGCTGGTCGTCGACGGCGACCCCATCGTCATCAATGTCGCCACCCGGACCCTTCGGGTCGACGTCGCCGACGAGGTCCTCGACGAGCGCCGCCGCAAGATGGGCGCGTCCGAACGCCCGTGGCAGCCCGTCGCCCGGGACCGTCCCGTCAGCGCCGCCCTGCGCGCCTACGCCGCTCTCGCCTCCAGCGCCGACACCGGCGCCGTCCGTGACCTGACCCGCCTCCGGTAGCCACCTTCCGTGGTGGCCTCGCCGTGGCCTACCGTCTCGGCCCGATGGGCGAGGGCGAGGGCGAGCCGACGGCAGCGTGGTGGTTCGACCGCTTCCGCGCCTCGCTGACCGCCATCGAGCACATGCGCTTCGGCCAGGTCGTCGTCGACGCCGGCACCGGCGAGATCGTGGTCTGCAACCCCCGGGCCCGTGAGCTGCTGGGCGGGTGGGTCCCCGATCACGTGCAGGACCTGGTCCCGGCCGGGGTGCTGGGCCGGCCGGCCTACGACGAGCTGGCCGCCCACGCCGCCGCGGGCCGCGACGGCTGGCGGTCCGAGGTCACCCTCCACCTGCCGCCGGGGCCGTCGGAGATCACCGTCATCGCGGCCACGGTCGACCAGCCCCGCCTGGGCGCCCGGGCCATCGTGGCCCTGGTCTGCCCGCGGGGCGAGGAGCGCGTCTTCATCGACTCGGTCCTGCCCGACGCCGCGCCCATGCAGCTCCAGTTCACCTACGACGAGCACCTGCGGATCCGGGGCATCGACCCGCGCATGGGCGTCTACTGGGACGACCCGACCAAGGAGCTGGGCGCCCTCATCTGGGTCTGCATCCACCCGGCCGACATCCACCTGGTCGTGCCGTGGACCGAGCGTCTGGTGACCGGCGAGCTCGACCGGATCGAGTACACGGTGCGGGTCATCACCCACCTCGGGAACTGGACGCCCGCGCACTTCGAGCTGCGCCGGCTCCTGAGCGACGGCGACGCCCCCATCGCCGTGACCCTCACGCTGGTTGGCGAGTTCAAGGACACGATCGCCGCCGGCCAGCTGACGCCCCGGGAGAGGGCGGTGGTGGCGGCCCTCTTCGATGGCCACCGCGTCCCACAGATAGCAGCCCGCGACGACGTGTCGGTGAAGACCCTCCGCAACCAGCTCACCGCCGTGTACCGGAAGCTGGGGGTCGCCGACCAAGGGGAGCTGCTGGGCAGCTACCACCGGCCGGTCGACGTCCCCCATCCCGTCCCCGACCTCCGGAGCTGGGTCCCACCGGCGAGCCGCCTGGCCTGACCCGAGGTCTGCGATCTGAAGAGCGGACACCCGGCGCCGAGCAGGGGGGAGGGGTCCCGGCGCCGGGTGGCCGCCGACCCATCATCCCCACCCGGCACGGAATCAACCCCTCCGGCATCCGGGGGCGTCGGGCGGCCCGATGTCGAAGACGGGCCGCCGGCTCCGACCCCCCTCGGCACGGGCGCCCGATCGGGCGCCAC
>DASYLG010000203.1:0-8774 GCA_036009685.1 Iamia sp.
GTGAAGCTGCCGGACTCGGAGGCGTCGAGCGTCCCCGGCGTGGGGCTCTCGACCGAGGCCGTGGGCTCGGTCGTGTCGGTCCCGACGGTGGCCGCCGCGGTCCACCCCACGACGCTCAGGGTGGCGCGCGTGGCCGGCATCCCGGTCGAGAGGGCGACGTCGAAGGTGCCATCGGTCCGGACCGGCGTCCACACCACCGATCCGCCGCGCAGGTTGGCCGTCGGGCCGCCGACCGACAGGGCAGGGGTCTCCTGGCCGGTGCCGGCTCGGAGCGAGAAGGTGCCCACGGTGGTCCCGGTGGCGACGACCTGGACCGCCACCGCGGAGATGCCGGTGTCGGGCAGGACGGCGCCGGAGGCGGCGGTGACGGTGCCGCCCGGCTGGACCAGAGCGTTGTCGACCACCGTCGTCGGCACGATCGGCGTGTAGCCCCGGGAGTCGTCGAACCAGCCGTCGACGACCATCGAGGCGTGGACGTCGACGGTGGCCGTCAGCTGGACCTTGCCATCCTGCCCCAGGCCGACGATACCGCTGCTGACCCGCTCGCTGGCGCTGTTGAACCGCGTCGACTCACCGGCCGTGGCGGGCGCGCCCATGGGCGCGAGCCGCACGACGCCGGCCGCCGTCGTCGACGTCACGACCAGCCGCGTCGCCACCGCCGACACGCCGGTGGCCGGGACGCCGCCGATGCCGAGCACGCCGATCGGGCGCGCCTGGCCTCCGACGAGCTCGCCGCCACCGAGGCCGGTCGACGTGGAGAGCACCGTCGCCGGTGACGGCGCGGCGGTGAACCCGGCGTCGACGGCGAAGTAGCCGCGCACGTCGATCTGGACGTCGGCAGCGAGATCGGCCCGGACCGCGATCTCGCCCGTGGCCGACGGGGCGACGGTGACGGTGGCGATCTGCCGGCTCCCGATGCTCTTGACCGTGAGGGCCGGGATCGTCGTCGCCGTCCCACCGGTGGAGACGAAGATCTTGGCGATCGGGTTGCCGCCCTGCCGCGTCGCCGTGACGGACAGGTCGACCGCCTCGACCGCCGCCGGGATCGAGCCGATGCCCGTCACGGTCAGGGTCCGCACGTCGCCGTTGGCCATCGGGCCACCACCGACGCCGCCGACGACCGGCTCCAGCACCCGCACGGGCGTCACGCCCACGTAGGGCACGGGCACGACGGGTGGGGTCTGGGCACCGGCCGGCGCGACCAGCCCGATCCCGCCCACCAGCACGGATGCCACCGCCACGACCGACGCCACCAGGCTCGCCACGAACCGCTTCATCGATCTTCCCTCCCACCCCGCGCCACGCGGAGCCCTCGTTCCTCACGATGGCACATCGCCACCGGGCCGGAGGGATCTCACCGTCGGTAGGGTGCGCGACCGTGATCATCTCGAGTCGGGAGGTGGAGGTGCCGGCGCGGGCGCTGGCGGTGGGGGCGCACCCGGACGACATCGAGTTCGGATCGGGGGCCACGCTGGCCCGCTGGGCCGAGGCCGGCTGCGAGGTCTCGCTGCTGGTCTGCACCGACGGGTCGAAGGGGACCTGGGACGTCGACGCCGACACCGCCGCCCTCGTCGCCACCCGCCAGGCCGAGCAGCGCGACGCCGCCGCCGCCCTGGGCGCCACCGGCGAGGTCGCCTTCCTGGGCCGGGTCGACGGCGACCTGGTCGCCGACCGCGACGCCGTGTCGGAGGTGGCCCTCTGGATCCGCCGGCTGCGACCCGACGTCCTGCTGGGCCACGATCCCTGGACCCGGCACCGCCTCCACCCCGACCACCACGCGGCCGGCCGCATCGTCGTCGACGCCCTCGTCGCCGCCCGCGACCCCCACTTCTTCAAGGATCACGGCGTCGCCCACCACCGGCCCGACGCCCTCCTGCTGTTCGAGGCCGACGAGGCCGGCCACGCCGAGATCGCCGCCGCCCGCCACGTCGAGGCCAAGATCGCCGCCCTCGAGGCCCACCGCAGCCAGCTCGAGTCGACCATGTTCGTGTCGGCCGACGATGCCGGCGCCGAGATCGACCGCTTCCGCCGCCGCATCCGGGACGAGGCCGCCACCGCCGGCCGGGTCGTCGGCCGCCCCGCCGCCGAGCTCTTCGCCCACCTCCCCACCGACCGCTGACCCGGAGGTGGCGATCAGATCCGGTGGGAAGCCGCCGGATCTGATCGCCAGTTCGGTGGAGGGCCTAGGTTGCCAGGCCGTGCCTCGCCGTCTCGTCGCCATCCTCGCCACCGCTCTGCTCGTCTTCGCCTCGTGCTCGTCGGACGACGGCGGCGACGAGGACGCCGACGCGACCACGACGACCAGCGTGGCGGGCGACTCCGACACCACCACCGAGGCGGCGACCGACGCGCCGGACGAGGGGGCGTGCGACCAGGGGGCGACGACGGACGAGGTCGAGGCGGTGCCGGTCGAGGGGACGCCGAGCGACTGGGACGTCACCTCGTTCGACGGCACCACGATCCGGGCCCACTGGTTCCCCGTGCCCGAGCCGGCAGGGGCCGATGCCGCCCCCGCCCCCACGATCCTCATGGGACCGGGCTGGTCGCAGCCGGGCGACACCTCGCAGGAGGGCACGCCGATCCTCGGCGCCCTGTCGATCCGGGCCATGAACGAGCGGGACTACAACGTCCTCACCTGGGACCCCCGGGGGTTCGGAGCCTCGACCGGCACGGCGACCGTCAACGCACCCGACGCCGAGGGCCGTGACGTCCAGATCCTCCTCGACTGGATCGCGGCCCAGCCCGCGGCCCGGACCGACGCCGACGGCGACCCCCGTGTCGGGATGGTCGGCGCCTCCTACGGCGGCGGCATCCAGCTCACCGTGGCCGGGATCGACTGCCGGGTCGACGCCCTCGTACCCAACATCGCCTGGCACTCGCTGGAGACCAGCCTCTACCCCCACGAGACGGTGAAGGCGGGCTGGGCCGGCGTCTTGTCGAGCGTGGCCGCGGGCGCCCGCCTCGACCCGCACATCGTCAGCGCCAACACCTCCGGGCAGGAGACGGGGACCCTCAGCGACGAGGACCACCAGTGGTTCGTCGACCGGGGCCCCGGCGACCTCGTCGAGCAGATCCGCACGCCGACGCTCCTCGTCCACGGCACCGTCGACACGCTCTTCACCCTGAACGAGGCCGTCACCAACTTCGAGATCCTCCAGGCCAACGACGTCCCCGTCTCGATGCTCTGGTACTGCGGCGGGCACGGCGCCTGCCTGACCGACCCGGGCGACCCGGCCGACATCACCGACGCCTCCTTCGCCTGGCTCGACCGCTACCTGCGGGACGACGCGGACGACGCCGGAGACGACGGCACGGTGGTGAGCGTCATCGACCAGGAGGGCCAGCGCTGGATCGGCGACGACTACCCGACCGACTCCGACTCCGACGCCTCGCTCGGCGCCGGGTCGAGCGGCGGCACCCTCGCCCTCACCGCCGAGAGCGTGGCCGGTCCGCTGGTCGACGCCGCCTCGGCCGACCTCCTCACCGGGCTGGTCAGCCCCATCACCCCGGCCCGGGCCGAGACGGCCCTGGAGCTGGGGATCGACCTGGACGACGAGGCCCTGATCCTGGGCGCGCCGCACCTCAGCCTGACCTACACCGGCACGGCACCCGACGGCCCCGAGCCGACCCGGGTGTTCGCCCAGCTGGTCGACGAGGCGAGGGACGTCGTCGTCGGCAACCAGATCACGGCGATCCCCGTCGAGCTCGACGGCGCCGAGCACACCGTCGAGATCGACATGGAGATCGTGGCCCAGCACGTCCGGGCCGGCGACCGGCTGGTGCTCCAGATCGTGGCGACGACGCCGGCCTACGCCACGCCCCGCCTGGGCGGGTCGATCGAGGTCAGCGCCATGAGCGTCGAGCTCCCGACGACCGAGGCGCTGACCGCGGCCTGAGGCTCAGGCGGTCGGCACCCAGTTGCCGTGGAAGCCGAAGGGGACGCGCACGGGGAGCGGGACGCGGGCGACGGGCTCCTCGCCCGGGGCGTCGGCGGCCCACACGACCAGCTCGCCCCGGTCGGTGTCGCGATCGTGGGCCAGCGTCATCAGCCAGGCATCGTCCTCGGCGGTGGCGCCGGCGCGGGGCACGGCCACCGCCTCACCGACCTGGCGGCTGGCGCCGGCGTCGTGGGCGGCGCTGGTGCCGGTGAGCAGGTCGTGGCGGAGGATCTCGGAGCCCGAGCCGAAGGTGGCCGGCGAGTCGACGGAGAAGGCGGCGGTCCAGCCGTACCGCGCCTGACGGCCGACGTGGCTCTCGGCCACCCGGGGGAACTCCTGGCCCCGGTCGTCACGCTGCTCGGCGGCCACGGTGCCCCGGTCGAGGTCGAGGGTCCAGCGCCACAGCGTGGGCGGGCCGTCGGCCGGGCCCTGCTTGTCGTCGCGGAACGTGCTCTCGTGACGGACGACGTCGAGCACCAGCCGGCCCTGGCCGCCGTCGGTGCCGGGCTCGTCGTAGGCGTTGAGCGGGTGGAAGACGTAGCAGGGGTCGACCTCGAACCAGCGCACGTCGGCGGCCGTGCCCTCGCGGGGCAGCACGCCGAGGCGCGCCGGACGACCCTCCTTCCAGCTGTAGGGGAACCGCCCGCCGGAGGCGGCCAGGGTCAGGTCGAAGGTGACGGGCAGGTCGTAGACGACGGCGAAGCGCTCGCTCAGCGACATGTCGTGGATCATCGGGCTGTCGTCGACGGGGATGGCCTCGACCTTGCGCACCCGGCCGTCGACGCCGACCACGACGTACTGCACGTGGTCGAGGCCCCAGAAGTAGCTCATGGCGTGGAGCTCGCCGGTCTCGGGGTCGCGCTTGGGGTGGGCGGTGAAGCCGTTCGGGAGGGTGCCGTCGAGGTCGGTGTGGCAGACGGTCTCGAGCTCGTCGGTCATCTCGACCGGGCGGGCGCCGGCCTCGACGAGGGCGAGGGTCCGCCCGGCGTGGCCGATGACGTTGGTGTTGACCGTGTCCATGCCGGCGTGGCGCTCGCCGGGCCGGGGCTCCTCGCCCAGGACGGCGCTGACCTGGGTGGAGCGGACCCACCGGTTGCGGTACCACTCGGCCCGGCCGTCGCGCAGCCGCAGCCCGTGCACCATGCCGTCGCCCACGAACCAGTGGTGCGTGGCCGGATCGGGGACGTTCTGGCGCATGGGGTTCGGGCCGATGCGGAGGTAGCGGCCGTCGAGGTCGGCAGGAAGGGTGCCGACGACGGCGAGATCGGTGGCGGTGACCTCCTCGTCCACCGGGGCGAAGGGCCCCTCGAGGTACGGGTTGGTGGTCTGGACGGCCATGGCGGCTCCTCGTCGCATAACGCTGTTGTGGCCGACCATAACGACGTTGTGCTTGGATGTCAACGATGGCCGCCCCCGCCGACAGCACCGATGTCCGCACCCGCCTGGTCGCCGCCGCGGCCAAGCTCCTGGCCGAGGGAGGGCCCGACGGCGTGAGCGTGCGGCGGGTGGCGGCCGAGATCGGCACGTCGACGATGGCCGTCTACACCCACTTCGGGGGCAAGCCCGAGCTGCTGCGGGCGGTCAGCCTCGACGGCTTCCGGCACCTCGCCACCCGGCTGGCCGAGGTCGAGCCGACCGACGACCCGGTGGCCGACATCGCCGCCCTGGCCCGCGCCTACCGCCTCTCCGCCCTCGACGACCCCCACCTGTTCGCCGCCATGTTCGGCCGCAACGTCGGCGACGTGCTGGGTACCGACGACGAGCGGCTCGAGGCCCTCGCCACCTTCATCACCCTCGTCGAGGCCGTGCAGCGGGCCATCGACGCCGGTCGTCTCGACCCGGCGCCGGCCGACCAGCTGGCGCTCGAGGTGTGGTGTGGGATCCACGGCCTGTGCACCATCGAGCTGGGCGCCGGGCTGGCCGACCCCGACCAGGCGCCCCGCACGCTGGCGTCGATGGGGCGCCGCATGGCCATCGGCGCCGGCGACGACCCGGCGCGGGCGGCGGCCTCCATCCCCGATCCCTGACCCCTCCGAGCCCGCACGCGACGAAGGAGGGCCCGGAGGCCCTCCTTCGTCGCAGTTCCTCAGGTGCTGATCGGGCCGGAGCCCGGGTCTCAGACCTTGGCCAGCTTGGGAGCCGGGGTCTCGTTGTTGACGACCTTCTTGAGCGAGGTGCCGGCGGAGACCTTGGGGTACTTCTTGGCCTTGGTCTTCACCTGCTCGCCGGTCTGCGGGTTGCGGGCCACGCCGGCCTTGCGGTCGCCGCGCTCGAACTTGAGGAAGCCGGTGAGGACGATGGTGTCGCCCTTCTTGACCGTGGCCTGCACGGTCTCCTCGAAGGCCTTGATGACGGCCGCGGCGGTCGTCTTGTCGGTGCCGGCCTGAGCGGCCACCTGGGCGATGAAATCGGCCTTGGTCACGTTGGCCATGCGCCAACCTCCTGGGATCGGTGTCGGAGTCGAACGAGTTCCGTTCGACGCGCATCTGAGCCGATCTACCCCTGCCAGGTCAAGCACCCTCGGCCCGGAACGCCTTGTGGCGCAAGGGTCCGCGGCCCGAGACAGTCGCAGTGACTAATCTCCCGCGCCCGCGGGCGACGGGGCCCGGAGCGGGGTGCGCGAGGCTGCCCCGGTGGACGCTCCGCTGCTGCCCGACGGGACCTACGACGCCATCGTCGTCGACGCCACCGAGGTCGACGAGGCCACCACCACGCTCGAGCTGACCGTCCTCGCCGGCCCCCAGAAGGGCCAGGTCGTCGAGCTGCGCGGCCCCCGCGGCGCCCACGACCCCATCGACCTCCTCGGCGTCCCCGCCACCATCACCGTCACCGACGGCACGCCCCGCCTGAGACTCGAGGGCTGACGAACGCGCCCACGAGGTGCCAGGCACCTCGTGGGACCGCGACGTGTGGCGAGCATCGGGACCGACGCCCACGAGGTGCCTGGCACCTCGTGGGCATCACACAGCCTCAGTCGTCGAGGTCGTCGAGGAGGTCGTGGGGGGTCTCGACCCGGCGGCGGCGGGCGAGGTAGCCGTGCCAGAGGATACGGGCGGCGCTGGAGCGGTGGGGGCGCCAGCGCTCGCCCAGGGCCTCGAGGGCGACGGGGTCGGGCACGTCGGGGAGACCCAGGGCCTCGGCCACGGCGACCTGGAGAGCGCGGTCGCCGACGGGCCAGAGGTCGGGTCGGCCCAGACAGGCGAGCAGGTACACATCCGCGGTCCAGCGGCCGATGCCGGGCAGGGTGACGAGCTCGGCCCGGACCGTGGCGTCGTCGTGGGTGGCCAGGGCGTCGAGGTCGAGCGCGCCGGAGCCGACGGCGTCGGCCAGGGCCCGGAGGTAGCGATCCTTCTGACGGGACACGCCGTCGGCCCGCAGCTCCTCGGGCGAGCAGGCCAGGACGGTCTCGGGCGTCACCGTGCGGACCCGCGCCCGCAGGCGGCGGTAGGCGGCCTCGGCCGACGCCAGGGAGACCTGCTGCTCCAGGATGAGCAGCACCAGGGCGCGGAAGCCGGCGGGCCGGCTCCAGAACGTCGGCACCCCGTGCTCGGCCACGATCCGGGCCAGGTCTTCGTCGGCGTCGAGGAGGGCGGCGGTGACCCGGTCGAAGGCGGCGGCGTCGAGGATGGCGGAGGGGGTGGCGCCGCTCACGCCTCGACCACCCGGCCCGCCTCGACCCGCAGGTGGCGCGTGCCCTCGGTGGTGACGGCGTCGAGGAAGCGGCGGTCGTGGGAGACGACGAGGAGCGTGCCCGTCCACGTGGCGAGGGCCTGCTCGAGCTGCTCGATGGCCGGCAGGTCGAGGTGGTTGGTCGGCTCGTCGAGGACCAGCCAGTTGGTGCCCACGGCCATGAGGAGGGCCAGCGAGGCCCGGGTCCGCTCCCCCGGCGACAGCGAGTCGGCCGGCCGCGAGACGTGGTCGGCGCCGAGGCCGAACTTGGCCAGCAGCGATCGGGCCTCGGCGAGCGTCGACCCGGTCTCGGCCAGCACCGCTTCGAGCAACGAGGCCGAGGCGCTGAACCGGGTGCGGAGCTGCTCCAGCTCGCCGATGCGCACCGACGGCCCGACCCAGCTCTGGCCGGAGACGAGCGGCGCCCGCCCCAGCAGGGCCTCCACGAGCGTCGACTTCCCGGCCCCGTTGGGCCCGCCCACGACGATCCGGTCGCCGCTGCGCACCTCGAGGTCGACCGGGCCCAGCCGGAACGGGCCCCGCTCCACCACCGCGTCCGAAAGGCGGGCGGCGACCGCCCCGCTGCGCTCGGCCGTGGCCAGCTCGAGCCGCAGCTCCCAGCCCTCGAAGGGCTTGTCCACCACGTCCAGCCGCTCCAGCGCCTTCTCGGAGCGGGCCGCCTTGCCCGCCAGCTTCTCGCTGCTCTGGGTGTTGAAGTGCTTGATGTGCTTGTCGGTCTCGCCCGACCTCTTCACCTTGGAGACGCCCTGGACCGACCACTCCCGGATCTGCTGGCTCTGGGCCCGCAGCTCGGCGCGGGTGGACGAGTAGGTGGCGTAGGCCTCCTCGGCGTGGCGCCGGGCGGTGGCCCGCTCGTCGAGGTACGCCAGCCACCCGCCGGCGTAGGTGCGGGCCGAGCGGCTGTGGTCGTCGAGCTCGACCACGCCGGTGATCGTGCGCTCCAGGAAGGCCCGGTCGTGGGACACGACGACGAGGGCGCCCGGGTGCGATCGCACCCGCGCCTCCAACCGGGCCAGCCCGTCGAAGTCGAGATCGTTGGTGGGCTCGTCGAGGAGGAGGACGTCGGCCTGGGTCAGCAGCACCGCCGCCAGCTCGACGCGAGCCGCCTGGCCGCCCGAGAGGGTGGCCGTGGGCTGGTCGAGCACG
>DASYLG010000204.1:0-5621 GCA_036009685.1 Iamia sp.
CACGGGCTCGGCAACGACTTCCTCGTGCTGCTCGGCACCGGGGCGGAGCTGGCGGCCATCGGCCCCGACCACGCCGTCCGCTGGTGCGAACGCCACACGGGCGTCGGCGCCGACGGTCTGCTCCTCGGCGTCACCGACGAGCCCGACGCCGACCTGCGCATGACCCTCTACAACGCCGACGGCAGCCGGGCCGAGATGAGCGGCAACGGGATCCGCTGCCTGGCCCAGGCCGAGGTCGACCGGCGTGGCACCCGCCAGGCCGACCTCCGCATCGTGACGGACGGCGGCCCCCGCACGGTCTCGGTCCGCCCCGGGCCCGATGCCGCCAGCGTCATCGCCGCCGTCGACATGGGCCCGGCCCGGCCCGGCCCGACGGCCGACCGCCCGCCGGCCGACCCGATCGACGATCCCATCGCCCTCGCCGCCGAGCCGAAGCAGAGCGTCACCGTCGACCTGGGCAACCCGCACCTCGTGCTGCTGGTCGACGATCCGGCCAAGGTCGACGTCCACCGGGCCGGCGCGCGCTGGGAGGCGGGCTACGACGCCGGCATCAACGTCCACGCCATCGCCCCCACGCCCGGCGCCACCGACGAGCTCACCATGGCCATCTGGGAGCGGGGCGCCGGCGCCACCCAGGCCTGCGGCACCGGGGCCACGGCCGCCGCCCACGCCGCCCACGTCTGGGGCCTCGTCGGCACGCGGGTCACGGTCCACATGCCGGGCGGCGACGTCGAGGTCGAGGTGGGCGAGCGCATGACGCTCCACGGCCCGTCGGTCCGCATCGCCACCGTGGAGGTCGACGGATGACCGCCGGACCCACCGAGCCCGTCGACCCCACCGAGCACGACGACCACGACGAGATCGCCCCGGAGGAGGACAGCCACCGGGGTGCCTTCGGCGACTTCGGCGGCACCACCGGCGCCTTCATCGAGCGCACCTTCCGGGAGAAGATCCTCCTCGTCGGCGTCACCCTCCCACCGCACCTCGACGAGGACACCGAGGCCATGCTGGACGAGCTCGAGCTGCTGGTCGACACGGCCGGCGCCGACGTCGTGGGCCGTGTGGTGCAGCGCCGCACCCGGCCCGAGCCGGCGACCTACATCGGCAAGGGCAAGGTCGCCGAGCTCAAGGAGCTGGCCGAGGCGGTCGACTGCGACACGGTCGTCTTCGACGACGAGCTCAGCCCGGCCCAGCAGAACAACCTCGAGAAGGCCCTCGGACGGACGGCCATCGACCGCACCGCGGTGATCCTCGACATCTTCGCCCAGAACGCCTCCAGCCAGGAGGGCAAGGCCCAGGTCGAGCTGGCCATGCACCGCTATCGCCTGCCCCGCCTCCGCGGCAAGGGCGGGAGCCTCAGCCAGCAGGCCGGTGGCGCCGGCGGTGGCCTGGGCGCCCGCCGGGGCCCGGGCGAGACCCAGCTCGAGGTCGACCGCCGCCGCGTCCTGCGCCGGGTCCACAAGCTCGAGGCCGACCTGCGCGAGATCACCCAGCACCGCGAGACCCAGCGCAAGGCCCGGAGCCGCAGCCGGGTCACCCACGTCGCCCTCGTCGGCTACACCAACGCCGGCAAGTCCACCCTGCTCAACCAGCTCACCGACGCCGACGTCCTGGTCGAGGATCGCCTCTTCGCCACGCTCGACGCCACCACCCGGCGGCTCGAGCTGCCCGGCGGCGAGGGCGTGCTGGCCACCGACACCGTCGGGTTCGTCCGCAAGCTGCCCCACCAGCTGGTCGAGGCGTTCCGGTCGACGCTCGACGTGGCCGCCCAGGCCGACCTGCTGGTCCACGTGGTCGACTCGTCGGCCGCCGACCCCGAGGGGCAGATGGCCGCCGTCCGCGAGGTGCTCGACGAGATCGATGCCGGCGAGGTCCCCGAGCTGATCTGCTTCAACAAGCGCGACCTCACCGAGGAGTGGAAGCGGCTCGTCGACCGCCATCCCGGCTCGGTGGCCGTGTCCGGTCGCACCGGCGAGGGGTTCGACGACCTGTTGGCGGCCATCTCCGACCGGCTGCGATCGCTCACCTCGTCGGTCGAGCTGCTGGTCCCCTTTGCCCGGGGCGACGTCCTGGCCGAGGTCCACCGCGAGGGCGAGGTCGTCTCCGAGGAGGCCACCGACGACGGCATGCTCCTGCGAGCCCGGCTCGACGATGCCGGCCGCTCGAAGCTGGCGGCCTACCTGGTCGGCGGGCCGGCGGGCGGGTCCCGGTAGGGTCCGTCGGCCATGGACGCCGCCGTACTGCTCCACCTGACGTCGCACCGCCCGCTGTCGCTGCGCGCCATCGACGCCCTCACCACCGTCGAGCGGGGCGAGGTGCTGGCCATGGCCACCGTGGCCGAGGTCCTCGAGACCGTCGAGCACACCCCCGGCTGCGCCGGCCTGCTGCCCGTCGAGGACAGCTACGGCGGCGAGGACACCGCCGTGCTCGACCGTCTCATCTTCGGCACCTCGCAGGTGTTCGTCAGCGAGGAGGTCGTGGTGGGGGAGTCGCTCGACGCCTTCCGGGTCCGCACCGACGACTCCGCCGAGGGCCGGATCGTCGTCTCCGAGCCTCGCGCCATCGAGCACTGCCACCGCTTCATCCAGGAGAACGGCCTGGTCACCCGGTTCGTGGGCTCGACCCACGAGGCCTGCCGGATCGTGGCCGAGAGCGGCGACCCCGCCCTAGTGGCCCTCGCGCCCCGCGAGGTGGCCGACGTCTACGGCCTGGTCCCGGTGGCGGCGTCGGTCGACGACGTGCCCGAGGCCCGCACCCGGTTCTTCCTCATCAGCCGGTCGGTCGCTGCCCCCACGGGCCGGGACAAGACCACTCTGGTCCTCACCCAGCCCGACGACCGCTCCGGCAACCTGCAGCGCTTCCTGTCGGCCTTCACCGACCACGGCGTCAACCTGGTCAGTCTGCACAGCCGGCCGCTGGCCTCGAACGCCGAGTTCTGCTTCATCGTCACCGCCGAGGCCCACATCCACGAGCCCGGAATGGGCGCGGCCATCGCCGACCTGTGGTCGGCCGGCGCCCAGATCAAGGTCGTGGGCTCGTACCCGCACTGGGGCGGCGACCAGGTGGTGGCCCCGTTCGGTGAGCCGCCCGCCTCCGTCGGCCGCCAGTCGAGCCCGGCCGAGCGGGCCGCGGTGCTGGGCGAGACCGCCCCCACGCCCACCTGACCGCCGCTGTGGCCATCGTCGAGTACCTCGGGCCGGAGGGGACCTTCGCCCACGCCGCCACCGACCTGTTGCGCACCGCCCCGGCCGATGCCGAGCTGGTGCCCCGCCCGACGGTGCAGGAGATCGTCCACGACGTCGAGGCCGGGCGCTGCCTCATGGGCCTGGTGCCCATCGAGAACTCGGTCGAGGGTGGCGTCACCGGCACCATCGACGTCATCGTCTTCGAGACCGAGCAGGTCGTGATCCGCGAGGAGGTCGCCGTCCCGGTGGCCTTCACCGCCTTCCGCCGGCCGGGCGACGCCTCCGAGATGGCCACCGTCCTCAGCCACCCCGTCGGTCTGGCCCAGACCACCCGCTGGTGGGGGAGCCGGGGTCTCGTCGCCCGTTCGACGTCCTCGACCAGCGAGGCCTGCCGGCTCGTCGCGGCATCGGACGAGCCCGGCCTGGTGGCGGTCGCCTCGGCCAAGGCCGGCGTCATCGCCGGGCTGGACGTCGTGGAGGCCGGCGTCGAGGACCACCCCGGCGCCCAGACCCGCTTCGCCCTCGTGGCCCGGACCGAGACCGAGCCGAGCGGCGACGATCGCACCACCATCGTGGTCACGCCGCCCGAGTCCGAGGTGCCCCGGGTGCTGCTGCGGATCCTCGAGCCCATCTCGTTGCGCGACATCAACCTGTCGAACATCGTCAGCCGGCCGCTGCGCAAGGGGCTCGGCGTCTACTGCTTCGTGCTCACCGTCGATCGCCACGCCTCCGACCCGGCGGTCGTCGACGCCCTGGCCGACCTCCGCGGCTTCGGCTGCGAGGTCAAGGCCCTCGGCTCCTACCCCGCTTGGCGGACCTCGTGACCGTCGACGACGTCCCGTCGGTCGGCATCGTCGGACTGGGCCTGATCGGGGGATCGCTGGCCCGCGCCCTCGTGGCCGCCGGGGGACGGGTCGTGGCCACCACCCGGACCGTCGAGACCCAGGCCGGCGCCCGCGCCCTCGGCGTCGAGGTGGTCGACGACCTGGCGACCGTGGCCTCCAGCGGGGTCGACGTGGTGGTGGCGGCCACCGCCCTCGCCCACCTCCCGACGACCGTCACCGAGCTGGGATCGGCCATCGGAGCCGACGGTCCCACGGTCACCGACGTCGGGTCGGTGAAGGGCCCGATCGCTGCCCTCGCGGCCGCCGTGCCGACGCTCGTCCCGGGGCACCCGATGGCCGGCACCGAGCACTCGGGCTGGGAGGCCGGCACCGCTGACCTGTTCGCCGGGCGCACCTGGGCCCTGGCCGTCGAGCCGCCCGTCGACCTCGACCGCTGGGCCGCCGTCGCCCGCCTGGCCCTCGCCGCCGGGTCCGAGGTGGTGCCGGTGGACTCGATCGAGCACGACGACGTCGTCGCCCTGGTGAGCCACCTGCCGTACGTGCTGGCCGCCCTCGCCGCCGGTGCCGTCGACGCCGAGGGCCACCCGGCCCTGGCCCGCTCGCTGGCCGCCGGGTCGTTCGACTCGCTGACCCGGGTCGCCGGTGGGCATCCCACGCTGGGGGCCGAGATGGCGGTCGGGAACGCCGCCGCCCTGGCGCCGGTCCTGCGGACCCTGGCCGGGCAGCTGGAGATCCTGGCCGCATCGCTCGACGACGACCGGGTCGACGCCGTGACCGCCGCCTTCGACGCCGGCCGCCACGCCCGGGAGACGGCCGCGGGCATCGGGGGCGAGCGCCGCGCCGCCATCCTCGACCGGGCCGGCCTCCTCGACCTCGGCCGGTCCGGCGGTCGGGTGGTCGCCGTCCACGAAGCCGGTCCGGACGCGGTCACGGTCGAGGTGGTGGCGTGAGCGCGGGGTTCGAGCCGCCGCCGCTGGTGTGGGAGACGCTGGGCGACATCCAGGCGGCCGCCGCCGCCTTTCCGGGCGGGACCATCGACCTCACCATCGGCACGCCGATCGACGAGCCACCCGCCTTCGTGGCCGAGGTCCTGGCCCGGTCGACCTCGGCGCGCGGCTACCCACCCTCGATCGGGTCGCTGTCCTTCCGCACGGCGGCGGCGGGCTGGGTCCGGCGCCGCTTCGGCGTCGAGCTCGATCCGGCGGCCGTGGGCGCCACCATCGGCTCGAAGGAGCTGGTGGCCGGCCTGCCCCAGTGGCTGCGGCTGCGCCATGACGACCCGAGCCGGGACACCGTGCTCCACCCCGCCGTCGCCTACCCGACCTACGCCATGGGGGCGCGGTTGGCCGGGTGCCGGGCCGTCGCCGTCCCCCCGACGGCCACCGGTGCCCTCGACCTCGACGCCATCGACCCGGCCGACGCGGCGCGGGCCCTCTGCCTGTGGTCGAACAGCCCGGGCAACCCCACGGGCGCGCTCGACGACCTGGCCGCGGCGGCGGCATGGGGCCGCGAGCGCGGAGTCCCGGTGATCTCCGACGAGTGCTACGCCGAGCTGACCTGGTCCGGACCGCCCCGCACGATCCTCCAGGAG
>DASYLG010000205.1:0-7525 GCA_036009685.1 Iamia sp.
GTGGAGCCCGGCCTCCGGCAGTGGCAGGTGGTACCGCATGTGCTGGACCGTCCGGTCGACGGCGTCGTCGGCCACCACCAGTGACATGGCCCCGGCCGGCCCGACGGTCGCGGGAGCGTCGAGGAGGCCGCGGAGCTCGACGGTGCCGCTGACGGCGAGGGGCACGCTCAGGTCGTGTGTCAGCCGCTCGACGTCGTCCGACGCCAGCGTCAGGCGCATGTCGATCGTCCGACCCGCCGCCTCCCCGGCGATGTCGGCGGCCAGGTACTGCTCGCGGTCGCCGGCGTCGGCGACATCGGTCGCATCGGTGGCCGTCCACGCCCCGGCCATCTCCTCGCGGACGCTCACGCCGGGCCGCGCCCCGGGAGGCCCGGACGCCTTCGCCGTCCGGGCCCCGGTCGTCGGGTGGCCCCCGCCGGTCGCTCCGCCGCCCGCGGTCAGGAGCCATCCCGCGGCCGTGCGCCCGACGGCCGCCAGGGCCCCCCACCGCTCGAGCACGCGAGCCGCTCGCACCTTGCGCTCGACGCGCCGGTCGGCGGTGAGGGGCAGCACCGCGGCGGGCGGGTCGGTTCCCTCGTCGATGGTCCACCCGTGGGCGGCGGCGACGAGCGCGGCCGTGCGCTCGGCGAGCGCCGAGATGGTCAGCAGCGGGTTCACCCCGAGCGGCCGGGGCACGATGGCGCCGTCGCACACGTACAGGCCCTCGTGTACCTCGGTGCCGGTCGGGCCGGCGAAGACGGCGCCGGTGTGATCGACGGCGCCGGTCTCGGCGCGGTCGCCCATCGGACACCCCCCGAGGGGGTGCACGGTGACGAGCGGGTGGTGGAGCATGTCGTTCCAGTCGGGGTTGGGAACGAAATCGCCGCCGACCGCCTCGCTGGCGTGGGCCAGCGTGTGGTTGGCCTCCTCGAAAAGCGTCGAGGTCCCGATCCCCGGCCACCGGATGCGCAGCCGGTCGTCCTCGAGGTCCATCGTGCCGGCGGTGGCCTCGTTCCCCATGACGAGGAACGTCTGGGTGCGGTTGGCCGGGCCCCGGTACGCACCGTCCACCAGGGCGGAGAGGGCCTGGCGCAGGCGCCGCAGCAGCGGCACCCCGTCGGACCCCGGCTCGCCCAGGGCGAAGGTCGCCGGCACGACGTGGGCCAGCGCGCTCGGGATGGAGCCCTCCTCGATGATGATCCCGTCGGCCACGGGGACGCCCTTGCGGGCATCGATCACACCGGTGATGCACGGCCCGACGCGCGGCCGGTCGGCCCGATCGCGGCCCCAGCCGATCCCGTCGACCTCGTCGTCGCAGTCGAACGCGAAGCCGAGCACGTCGCCGTTGCCGCTGAAGTGCGTGCCGACGTGGGGGGAGACCGCCAGCCCGTGGGCGGCCGAGCGCAGCAGGATCTCCGTGCTGCCGAGGGTGCCCCCGGACACGACGACGATGTCGCCCCGCACGGTGAGCGCATCGGCGCCGGAGCGGGAGCAGCCGGCGCCGAGGACCTCGTAGCGCACCGCCCAGGCGCTCCCGGACCGCTCGATCCAGCGGACGTCGACGCCGGTCACGATCTCGGCCCCCCAGCGGCGGGCGTCGGGGAGGTAGTTCATGAGCAGCGTGTTCTTGGCCCCGACGTTGCAGCCGCTCACGCAGTCCCCACAGCCGGTGCAGGCCGGCTGGTGGATGCCCGCCCGGTTCGGGCCGGCCTCGAAGGTCACGTTGATCGGGGGGAGCAGGAAGTCGTGGCCGAGGGCCGCCGCCTGGCGCTCGAGCATCTCGGTCTTCCGCAGGGGGATGCGGTCCTGCGGGTACGGCGTCGAGCCGAGCATCTCCTGGGCCCGGTCCATGCCGCGGTGCAGCCCGTCGAGGTCGTCCCGCAGGGCCTGCGGCCAGCGCCCGTCCTCGAAGACACGCGGGTCCGGCCGGATGGCGACGTTGGCGTTGATCAGCGACGTCCCCCCGAGGCCGCACCCCTTGAAGACGTTGATGTCCTCGTCGACGTGCAGCTCGAAGAGCCCCTGGCGCCGCCCGACGTCGTGGGTGGCCGTGTGCACCTGGAAGTCGCCCGATGCATCGAGGATGCTGTCGGGGAAGTCCCCCGGGAGCGTCTCCTCGCCCCGCTCGACGAGGCACACGTCGCGGCCGGCCCGCGCCAGGCGCGACGCCATGATGGCGCCGCCGTACCCCGAGCCGACGATGATGACCTCGTAGTGCTGGCGCATGGCGCCGGGCCGCGAAGAGATCCGTTCCATCCCTACCCCTCACCCCTCCGAGGAGCGCGGGCCGGTCGTCCGGCTGTCCGCAGTCCCTCCACCCGTCACGGTAGCCGGGCTCCGAGCGACACGCGTCGGAACATGTCAGGATCCGGGGGCGACCCGCAGGGGGGGACGGCGTGCCCGACATCCGATACGTGTGCATCTCGGACCTCCACCTGGGGGCGAGCAACAGCGTCTTGACGCACCTCGACGCCGCCGGCGCTCACGCCGCCGGCCCGGCGCCGCTGCTGGAGGCGGTGCTCGACGGGCTCCGGGCGCTGGTCGCGTCGTCGGGCACGCCGACGCCACCGACGCTGGTGATCCACGGAGACCTGTTCGAGATGGCGCTCACCTCGGTGGAGGTGGCTGCCGCGTCCTTCGCCGAGATGGTCCTCATCGGCTGGGGCGACGCCTCGGGGCCGCTGTTCGCCGCCGAGGCCGTCTTCGTGCCGGGCAACCACGACCACCACATGTGGGAGCTGATGCGGGAGCACGACTTCGAGGCCGACCTCGGGTCGACCCTCGCCGGGCTCAAGCCGATGCGGCACGTGACCCCGATGCTGCCGGGGCCCCGCCGGTCGCAGGATCGCGAGCCGTTGGTCGAGGCGCTGGCCCGCCTGGCCCTGGCCGGGCGCGACGTCGCCGCCCCCTCGTTCCAGGTCGTGTACCCGAACCTGGGCCTGGTCGACGCCACCGGTCAGCGCGCCGTGGTGGTGACCCACGGCCACTACCTGGAGCCGATGTACCGGGCGATGTCGTACCTCCACGACGTGGTCAACCCGTCCCGGCCCTCGGAGCTGACGGCGGACGAGGTCGAGGCCGACAACTGGGCGTGGATCGACTTCTTCTGGTCGACCATGGGTCGCTCCGGCGAGGCCGGCGATGCCGAGGTACCCGTCCTGTACGAGCTGATGAGGACCGAGAGCGCGGTGGACGCCATCGTCGACCGAGCGCTGGACGACGTGCTGCCGCGGACCCGCTCTCCCATCCGGGCGGCGGAGCGGCTGGTCCTGCGGCGGGTCGCCCAGCGGGCGGTGGGCCACGTCGAGCGGCGCGAGCGACTCCGGCCCGGGCTGCTCTCACCGCAGGCAACCCTCGGCCTCGACACCTATCTCGCCGGCCCGGTCCAGCGTCAGCTCCAGGCCGAGGTCGGCCATGTCCCGGCGCGGGTCGACCTCGTCTTCGGCCACACCCACAAGCCGTTCGCCACCGCGAGCCGGCACACCGGGTACGTCGAGAAGGTCATCACCCACAACACCGGGGGCTGGGTCGTCGACTCGGTCGAACCCGAGCCGGTGAAGGGGGCGGCCATCACGCTGATCAGCGACGAGCTCGAGGTCGTGGACCTCTGCGTCTACCGCCAGCACGCGGGGGCGCGCCGCCCGCCGGTCACGGTCATGGCCGTGCCCGGGGCGCCCGACGAGCCGACGCCCCTGCGCGACTGGCTCGTCGCCGAGCTGGACGCCCGGCCCGATCCGTGGACGCGGACCGCCTCGGTGGCCGCCGACACCGTGCACGAGCGCCAGCGCCAGCTGGAGGCCAGGGTCCGGCTGGGCACCGACGCGGCCCGCGGCGCGGCGGCCACCGGTCCCCTCGGCTGGTGACGGAGCGCCGACAAAGCGGTTGGAACAAGGGCTGGACTCAGTCCAGTAGTTGACCTATGGTGGCTTCGTGACCAGGGACATCTCGGAGGACGGATCGACGGTTCTCCGCCGCCACGGCCTGCACGTCACGGCCCAGCGGCTGGCTGTCCTGCGGGCGGTGTCCGACCGTCCCCACAGCACCGCCAACGACATCGACGAGCTGGTCCGCACCGAGATCGGCACCGTCTCGCGCCAGGCGGTGTACGACGTCCTCGCCGCCCTCACCGACAAGGGCCTGCTCCGGCGGATCCAGCCGGCGGGGTCCCCGGCGCGCTACGAGGATCGGGTCGGTGACAACCACCACCACCTCATCTGCCGGGCGTGCGGCCGGATGGTCGACGTCGACTGCGCCGTCGGTGAGACCCCGTGCCTCACCGCCGCCGACGGCGTGGGCTACGAGATCGACGAGGCCGAGGTCATCTACTGGGGCCGCTGCCCCGAGTGCGTCGCGACGGCGCCGGCTCCGGCCGTCACCTGACCGACACCCCATCCCAGAATCCACGAACAACCAGGAGAGGCCCCCGTGCCCGACGCCCCCGACAACACGAGCCCGACTCGCAGCGCCAGCGAGAGCGAGAACCCGGCGATCGACTCGCCGCAGCCGGCGACCGACCGCCGGCCCCACACCAACAAGGACTGGTGGCCGGATCGGCTCGACCTGAGCGTCCTCCACCAGCACACCGAGCGGGTCAACCCCCTCGGTGCCGACTTCGACTACGCCGAGGCCTTCGCCGCCGTCGACGTCGACGCCCTGAAGGAGGACGTGCGGGCCGTCCTCACCGACTCCAAGGACTGGTGGCCCGCTGACTTCGGGCACTACGGCGGCCTGTTCATCCGGCTGTCGTGGCACGCCGCCGGCACGTACCGCATCTCCGATGGCCGGGGCGGTGCGGGCCAGGGCATGCAGCGCTTCGCCCCGCTCAACAGCTGGCCCGACAACGCCAGCCTCGACAAGGCCCGTCGCCTCCTGTGGCCGGTCAAGCAGAAGTACGGCCGGTCCGTGTCGTGGGCCGACCTGCTGGTGTTCGCCGGCAACGTCGCCCTCGAGGACATGGGCTTCGAGACCTTCGGCTTCGCCTTCGGCCGGCCCGACGCATGGGAGCCCGAGGAGATCATCTGGGGCCCCGAGGACGAGTGGCTGGGCGACGAGCGCTACAGCGGCGAGCGCCAGCTCGAGGACTCGCTCGGCGCCGTGCAGATGGGCCTCATCTACGTGAACCCCGAGGGTCCCAACGGCAACCCGGAGGCGGCGGAGTCCGCCCACGACATCCGCGAGACCTTCGCCCGCATGGCGATGGACGACGAGGAGACCGTCGCCCTGATCGCCGGTGGCCACAGCTTCGGCAAGACCCACGGTGCCCACAGCGCCGACGAGATCGGCCCCGAGCCCGAGGGCGCGCCGATCGAGGCGCAGGGCCTCGGGTGGCACAACCCGCACGGCACCGGCAAGGGCCCCGACACGATCACCAGCGGGCTCGAGGTCACCTGGACCCAGAACCCCACCAAGTGGGAGAACGGCGAGACCGGGTTCTTCGACAACCTCTACACCAACGAGTACGAGCTCGAGCAGAGCCCGGCCGGGGCCAACCAGTGGGTCGCCACCAACGAGGACGCCAAGCCGGTCCCCGACGCCCACCGCGAGGGCGAGACCCACAAGCCGCGGATGCTCACCAGCGACCTCGCCCTGAAGACCGACGAGTCCTACGACGAGATCTCCAAGCGGTTCAAGGAGAACCCGGACCAGTTCCGTCTCGCCTTCGCCAAGGCCTGGTACAAGCTCCTCCACCGCGACATGGGCCCGACCTCGCGCTTCCTCGGCCCGTGGGTGCCCGAGCCCCAGCTCTGGCAGGACCCCGTCCCGGCCGTCGAGGGCGACCTGGTCGGCGATGCCGAGGTGGCCGATCTCAAGGCCAAGGTCCTCGACTCCGGCCTGTCGCTCCAGCAGCTCGTCACCACCGCGTGGGCCTCGGCCTCCAGCTTCCGCAGCACCGACAAGCGGGGCGGCGCCAACGGTGCCCGCATCCGCCTGGCGCCGCAGAAGGACTGGGAGTCCAACGCCGGCACCGGCGAGGTCATCTCCGCCCTCGAGGGCATCCAGCAGGAGTTCAACGGTGGCGGCGGGGCGCAGATCTCGCTGGCCGACCTCATCGTGCTGGCCGGCACCGCCGCCGTCGAGAAGGCGGCCCAGGATGCCGGGTCCGATGTCACCGTGGCCTTCCACCCCGGTCGCACCGACGCCACCCAGGAGCAGACCGACGCCGACTCCTTCGCTCCGCTCGAGCTGCGGGCCGATGGCTTCCGGAACTACCTCCGGGCCGGCGAGAAGCTGTCGCCCGAGACGCTGCTGCTCGACCGGGCCAGCCTGCTCGGCCTGACCGCACCCGAGACGACCGTGCTGGTCGGCGGGCTGCGGGCGCTCGGCGCCAACCACGACGGCAGCGATCTCGGCGTCTTCACCGATCGCCCGGGCCAGCTGACGACCCACTTCTTCGTGAAGCTGCTCGAGCCCGGCACCGAGTGGAGGGTCTCGACCGACGAGAACGTCTACGAGTCCTCCGATGGCAGGCGGGCCACGGCCGTCGACCTCGTCTTCGGCTCGCACTCCGAGCTGCGGGCCCTCGCCGAGGTCTACGCCTCCGACGACGCCCAGGCGACCTTCGCCCAGGACTTCGCGGCGGCGTGGACCAAGGTCATGGAGCTCGACCGCTACGACCTGCACCAGTAGCACGCCCCAGGTCTGGTGACCGGGTCCCCGAGACCCGGTCACCAGCCCCCGGGCCCACCCGTCGGGCCGCCCGGACCCGGTCGCGCCGTGGGGTACGGTCCCGGGCCATGCGCCGTCGTCCCTGTCTTGTGGCGCTCGTCGCCCTGTGCTCGCTCGTGTTCGTGATGGCGGGGTGCAGCGGTGACGACGAGCCCGAATCCGACACGACCACCACCGAGGCCGGCGCCTCGACCGAGGCGGCGGACGGCTCGACCACCACGGCCCCGGAGGCCGAGGACGCGGCCGTCGACTGCGACGCCTACTACACCGTGACCGGCCTGTTCGCGAGCGTCGAGGAGATCGCCAGCGGCAGCAACGAGGGCCAGGTCGCGGCGGACGAGACCCTCGCCACGGCCATCGCCACCCTCGCTCCGTCCGCCGAGGGCGACGACATCGTGACCAGCGCCGTCGAGACCCTGGGCCAGGTCTCGTTCCAGGTGACCGACGCCGAGGACGGCCCGTCGGTCGACGAGATCGACTCCGCCCTGGTCACGATCGAGGATGCGTGGGGCAGCCAGTGCACCGGGCCCATCGAGTGCCCGGCCCCCGAGACCCTCGAGGCCGAGGGCCTCCAGTGCGACGCCGAGGGCCATGTCACCCCGCTCGAGATGGAGGAGGGGGGCGGTGAGGCCGAGACGCCCGAGTGCCCGGCCCCCGAGGTGCTCGAGGCCGAGGGCTTCAGCTGCGACTCCGAGGGCAACCTGACCCCCGTCGACGAGGAGACCGTCGGCGAGTGCCCCGCCCCCGAGGTGCTGGAGGCCGAGGGCTACACCTGCGACTCCGAGGGCCACCTGACCCCGGTCGAGGGCGCGGCCGGCGCCGAGGATCCGGCGCCCGAGGACGAGCCGGTCGAGTGCCCGGCCCCCGAGGTGCTGGAGGC
>DASYLG010000206.1:0-8153 GCA_036009685.1 Iamia sp.
GAGCCGCTGGTTCCGGCCCGACTCCGTGGCCCCGAAGGCGTGGAGCAGGGCCAGGCCGGTGCGGTCGGCCACGCCGCTCGAGCTGCGGGCCTGGGGCTCGTGGTCCCGGCTGGCGGCCTGGAAGGAGGCGAAGACGGGGGCCCACGCCTCGTGCAGCGCCATGAACGCGTCGATCCACTCGGTGAGGTGGGCCAGGCCCTCGGCGTCGGGGGTCACGCGCTCGAGCTGCTTGGCCTGCGCCACCATCTCCTTGCCCAGCTGGCCGGCCAGCGCCCAGAAGACGTCGTCCTTGCTCGAGAAGTACTGGTAGAACGCGGGACGAGAACAGCCCGCTCGCTTCGTGATCAGCTCGACGCGGGCCTCGTTGAACCCCACCTCGGCGAAGACCTCGAGGGCGGCGCCGAGGATGCGCCGCTGGGTATCGCTGCCCCGCTCACCGACCAGCGGGTTGCTCCCGAACGGCGGGCGCCGCACGATGCTGGTCCCGTCCATGGCGGGCACGCTAGCCACGCCGGTTGCACTAATCTAACAGCGCTGTCACTTCGAGCTCTGGGGGATGTTGATGCAGGTCGACGATCTGATCCTGGTGAGCGTCGACGACCACGTGGTCGAGCCGCCGGACCTCTTCGAGGGACGCCTGTCGGGCCGGGCGGCCGAGCGGGCGCCGTTCATCGAGAAGCAGGCCAACGGTCGTGAGGTCTGGATGTTCGAGGGCGCGGCCCTCCCGAACGTCGGTCTCAACGCCGTCGCCGGCCGGGTGCCGGAGGAGTACGGGCTCGACCCGTTGGCCTTCTCCGAGATGCGGGCCGGTTGCTACGACATCCACGAGCGCATCCGGGACATGAACGTCAACGGCGTGCTCGGGTCGATGAACTTCCCGAGCCTCGCGGGCTTCACCGGGCAGCTCTTCTACACGTGCGAGGACAAGGACATCGCCATCGAGCTCCTCCGTGCCTACAACGACTGGCACGTCGAGGACTGGTGCGGCACCCACCCGGGCCGGATGATCCCGCTGGCCGTCCCGCCGATCTGGGACGCCGACCTGATGGCCGCCGAGGTCCGCCGCATGGCCGAGAAGGGCTGCCACGCCGTCACCTTCTCCGAGAACCCGGAGAAGCTGGGCCGGCCGAGCTGGCACAGCGACTTCTGGGATCCCTTCCTCCGGGCCTGCGAGGAGGTCGGCACGGTGATCTGCCTGCACATCGGCTCGTCGTCGCAGACGGTGATCACCGCCATGGACGCCCCGATCGACACCATGATCACGCTGCAGCCGATGAACATCGTCCAGTGCGCGGCCGACCTGGTGTGGTCGCCGGTGTTCCGGAAGTTCCCCGGCCTGCGGATCGCCCTGAGCGAGGGCGGGATCGGCTGGATCCCGTACTTCCTCGAGCGGATCGACTACGTGTACCAGCACCACAAGGCGTGGACGAACCAGGACTTCGGCGACAAGCTGCCCAGCCAGGTCTTCAACGAGCACATCCTCACCTGCTTCATCGACGATGCCGTGGGCATGGAGGTGCGTCACCACCTCAACCCGGACCACATCCACTGGGAGTGCGACTACCCGCACTCGGACTCCACCTGGCCCAACGCCCCCGAGATGGCGATGAAGTACCTCGACGGCCTGCCCGACGCCGACATCGACCGGATCACGCACCTCAACGCCATGCGCAACTTCCAGTACGACCCCTTCGCCCACATCCCGCGGGCCGAGGCCACGGTGGGCGCCTTGCGGGCCCAGGCCACCGATGTCGACACCACGCCGGTGAGCCACGGCACGGGCAAGTTCCAGGACGACGGCATCGTCACGGCGATGACCCTGGTCGAGCGCATCGGTCGGAAGTGACCCAAACGCCCTTCCGGGTGCAGCCCGTCCTCGACGACGAGAACCGCTTCTTCTGGGCCTCCGGCGAGGACGGCCGGCTCCGGTTCCTGCGCTGCCAGGACTGTGGGACGTACCTCCACCCACCGCTGCCCCGCTGCCCGGCCTGCGGCAGCCGCGCCATCGCCCCCGAGACGGTCAGCGGCCGGGCCGAGGTGTTCTCCTACACGGTCAACCACCAGCCGTGGGACGGCGACGCCGACCCCTACGTCATCGTCCTGGTGGCCTTCCCCGAGCAGGACGGGCTCCGTCTCACCAGCAACCTGGTCGGCTGTGCGCCCGACGCCGTGCACGTCGGGATGCCCGTCCGGGTGACCTTCGAGCAGCACGACCAGGTGTGGTTCCCCCTCTTCGAGCCGATGGTGCGCCGATGACCGACGCCGAGCGTCGCGCCGTCATCTCGGGGATCGGCCAGTCCGACGTCGGCCGGCGCCTGGGCCGCAGCGCGCTCGACCTCACCCTCGATGCGTCCCTCGAGGCCATCGCCGACGCCGGGCTCACCCCGGCCGACATCGACGGGATCGCCACCTACCCCGGCGGCGGTGCCGCCGCCCCCGCCGGCTTCGCCGGGCCCGGCACGCCCGAGGTGCAGGACGCCCTGCGGCTGGAGGTGAGCTGGCACACCGGTGGCATCGAGGGCGCCGCCCAGCTGGCCGCGGTGGTCAACGCGGTGATGGCGGTCAGCATGGGTCTGGCCCGCCACGTCCTCGTCTACCGGACCGTCACCGAGTCGACCGAGCAGGGCGCCGGGCGGCGCCAGGGCATCGGCGTGGGCGGCGGCGGTGGAGGCGGCGGCGTCCCCCGCATGGGCGGGTCGCTCCAGTGGAGCATCCCGTTCCGGGCCTACTCGGCCGCCAACTGGCTGGCCCTGAACGCCCACCGCCACTTCCACGAGTACGGCACGACGCCCGAGCAGTTGGCGATGATCGCCATCAACGGCCGGCGCAACGCGGCCCGCAACCCGAAGGCCGTCTACCGCGACCCGATGACCCTCGACGACTACTTCGCGTCGCGGATGATCACCAGCCCGTTCCGGCTGTTCGACTGCGACGCACCGGTCGACGGCTCGACCGCGGTGGTGGTGTCGGTGGCCGAGCACGCCACCGCCGTCGATCACCCGGTCGCCCGGGTCGAGGCGGTCGGCACCGCGCTGCGGGGCCGCCCGTCGTGGGACCAGTTCGACGACATGACCACGATGGCCGCCCGCGACGCCGGCGCCCACCTCTGGACGCGCACCGACCTCACCCCGGCCGACGTCGACGTGGCCCAGCTCTACGACGGCTTCAGCTTCCTCACCATGACCTGGCTGGAGGCACTGGGGTTCTGCGGCAAGGGCGAGTCGGGCCCGTTCGTCGAGGGCGGCAAGCGCATCGCCCTCGACGGCGAGCTGCCGGTCAACACCCACGGCGGTCAGCTCTCGGCCGGACGGCTGCACGGCTTCGGGTTCATCCACGAGGCCTGTCTCCAGCTCCGGGGCGAGGCCGGCGACCGCCAGGTGCCGGGCCGACGGGTCGAGGTGGCCGCCGTGGCCAACGGCGGCGGCCCCATCGCCGGCGCCATGCTCCTGACCCGGGAGGGCTGAGGGATGACCCTCCTGATGCTGCTGGAGATGGTGGCATCGGCGCTCGGGGGCCGGCGCGCCGTCGGGACCCGCGCCCGGGGCATCACCTATCAGCAGCTGCTCGGCCGGGCCGGCGCCGGGGCCGAGGTGATCCGGCGGCGCCGGGCGGGCTGCGTCGCCTACGTCGGCACCAGCGACGTCGCCTTCCCCGTCGCCCTCTTCGCCGCCGCCTGGGCCGGGGTGCCACTGCTGCCCCTCAGCTACCGCCTGGCCGACGAGCCGCTCCGCGCCCTGCTGGCCGAGCACGACGACGTGCTCGTCATCACCGATGCGCCCGAGCGGTGTCGCGGAGCGGCCGCCACCGTGCTCTCGGTCGACGAGTGGGACGCGCTGACGAGCGTGCCGGTCGAGGCCGCGCCGAGCACCACCGACGGCGACGACGTGGCCGTCCTCCTCCCCACCAGCGGTACGTCGGCGGCGCCGAAGACGGTCGTCCTGCGCCACCGCCACCTCGCCTCCTACGTCATCGGCTCGGTCGACTTCGCCGGGGCCGACGAGGTCGAGGCCACGCTGGTGAGCGTCCCGCCGTACCACATCGCCGGCGTGGCCAACGTGGCCTCGAGCATCTTCGCCGGCCGCCGGATCGTCTACCTGCCGACGTTCACGCCCGAGGTCTGGCTGGCGACGATCCGGGCCGAGGCCATCACCCACGCCATGGTCGTCCCCACCATGTTGGCCCGGGTGGTCGAGCACCTCGCCGGCGCCGACGGCGACTGCCCCACGTTGGGGAGCCTGGCCTACGGCGGCGCCCGCATGCCGGTGTCGGTGCTCGAACGGGCCCTGGCCGCGTTCCCCGCCGTCGGCTTCGTCAACGCCTACGGCCTCACCGAGACGAGCTCCACCATCGCCGTGCTGGGACCCGACGACCACCGGGCGGCGCGGACCGGCGACGAGCGGGCCAGGGGCCGCCTGGCGTCGGTCGGCCGCCTGGTGCCGGGCATCGAGGCCGACGTGCGCGACGGCGAGATCTGGGTGCGCGGCGAGCAGGTGTCGGGCGAGTACCTCGGCCGGGACGCGTCGCTGGACGGCGACGGCTGGTTCGCCACCCGGGACCGGGGGTGGGTGGACGAGGACGGCTACCTCTTCGTCGAGGGCCGGAGCGACGACACGATCATCCGGGGCGGCGAGAACATCGCCCCCGCCGAGGTCGAGGACGTCCTGCTCACCCACCCGGCCGTGCTCGACGTGGCCGTGGTGGGGCTGCCCGACGAGCAGTGGGGCCAGCGCCTCGCCGCCGCCGTGGTGCGTCGCCCCGGCACCGACGTCGACGAGGCCGAGCTGCGCGAGCTGGTCCGCGGGCGGCTGCGCTCGTCCCGGACGCCCGACCTGATCGCCTTCCGGGACGCCCTGCCGCGGACCGACTCGGGCAAGCTCCTCCGCCGCGCCGTGCTGGCCGACCTGACGGCGCCGACGGTCTGATGGCCTTCGCCCTCGACGACCTGGTGACCGCCCTGGCCCTGCACGAGGTGGGGCCCGGCGTGGTCGAGGGCGCCAACCTCGACATCGGCTACCACCGGGTCTTCGGTGGCCAGATCCTGGCCCAGGCTCTGGCCGCGGCGGCGGGGGCGTCGCCGGAGAAGACGGTGAAGTCGCTCCACGTGCTGTTCCCCCGCGAGGGCGACACGAGCGAGCCCCTGCGCTACCGGGTCGAGACGCTGCAGGAGGGCCGGACCTTCGCCACGACCCAGGTGGTGGCCCACCAGCGGGGCAAGGTCATCGCCGCCGCCACGGCGTCGCTCCACGTCGACGAGGGCGGCCTCCACCGCAGCGACGGCCCGCCGCCCATCGCCCCGCCGGCGGAGGCCACCGCTCGTGACCTGGGCGGGATGGTGCCGTGGGAGACCCGTCTCGTCGGCGACGTCGACCTGGCCGACCCGGCCGTCGGGCCACCCCGACTCGAGTGGTGGATGCGCACGCCGCCGGTGGCCGACGACCGCCACGTGCACCAGGCCCTGCTGGCCCACGCCACCGACCTGACGCTGATCGGCACCGCCCTGCGGCCGTTCGCCGGCGTCTCGCAGGCCGACTCCACCGTCACCCTCCACACCGCCGTGACCTCGCACACGCTGTGGTTCCACCAGCCGTTCCGGGTGGACGACTGGCTGCTCGTCGTCCAGCACAGCCCGGTCGTCGCCGGGGGCCGCACCTTCGGGCGGGGCGACGTGTTCGCCGGCGACGAGCTGGTCGCCTCCTTCGCCCAGGAGGCCATGGTCCGCCAGGTGAGTCCTCCGGCATGACCGGCGCCATGGAGGGCCGGGTGGCCCTGGTCACCGGTGCATCCCGGGGGGTGGGGGCGGCGGTGGCCGAGGCCCTGGCCGCCGCCGGGGCGACGGTCGCCTGCGCGGCCCGGGCGACGGCGGCCGCGCCGCAGCGCACACCCGGGACCCTCGACGAGACGGTGGCCCGCATCGAGGCCGGCGGCGGGCACGCCCTGGCGGTGCCCACCAACCTGGCGGTGCCGGACGACGTGGAGGCCATGGTGGCCACCACCGTCGAGCGGCTGGGCCGGCTGGACGTGCTGGTGAACAACGCCGCCATCACCTTCGTCGGCGACCTCGACATCCCCCTGGCCCGCCACGAGCTGGTCATGGCGGTCAACACGACCGCCCCCCTCGTCGCCAGCCGGGCCGCGGTGGCGCCCATGCGGGCGGTGGGTGGGGGCCGGATCCTGAACGTGTCGTCGGTGGCCGCCCTGCGCCCGATCCCCGGCCTCATGTCGTACGGCCTGTCGAAGATCGCCCTGGAGCACCTCACCATCGACCTGGCGCGGATCCTCCAGGGCGACGGCATCGCCGTGAACTGCTTCCGCATCGACGTCGCCGTGGCATCCGAGGGCTTCGTGGCCAACACGCCCGGGCTCGACCGCTCGACCTGGGAGCCCTGCTCGGTCGCGGCCGAGGGGATCACGTGGATGCTCGGCCAGCCGACGACGTGGTCGGGTCGGAGGGAGAGCATGCTCGGCCTCCGTCAGCGCGAGGGGATCATGGCCAGCCGGGCGGCCCGCCCGAGCGACCCGGGCCCGCCCGTCACCGACCTCCTCGACGGCCTCGCCCCCGACACCCCTTCGGCCTTCGCGTGAGCCGGGCGCCGGCCCTCGTCGTGGCCGTCGGGTTGACGCTGGCGGCGTGCACGTCGTCGTCTCCTCCGTCGTCGTCGTCCTCGTCTTCGTCTTCGCCATCGTCGTCCTCGTCGTCCTCGTCCGGGGCGACCACCGCGGCACCCTCGCCGGAGTGGGCGAGGATCGACCGGGCCCTCTCCGAGCTGGGACCGGAGGTGGGCCTCCTGGCCGCCCGGGTGACACCCGACGGGACGTGCGATCCGGTCCACGAGGTGGCGGCGTCCACGGCCCGGCCGACGGCCTCGCAGTTCAAGCTGTTCGTCCTGGGTGCGCTGGCCGAGCAGGTCACCGCGGGCCAGGTCGCCTGGGACCAGACCCTGACCGTCGACGACGCCGTCAGGAGCCTGGGCCACACCCCGGGGTCAGGGGCGCTCCAGTTCGCCGAGACCGGCACCGAGGTGTCGGTCGAGGAGGTGGCGACGCTGATGATCTCGATCAGCGACAACACCGCCGCCGACATGCTCATCGGGCTGGTCGGCCGGGACGCCGTCGAGGACCAGGTGCGCCGGTGGGCGGGGAGCGCATCGGCCAACCAGCCCTTCCTCACGACGCGGCAGATGCTGCTGCTGCACTACGCCGCCGGGCTGGGCGACCAGTACCTGGCCACTCCGCCCGGCGAACGAGGGGCCTTCCTGGCCTCGTCGGTCGACCCCCTCCCGATCGGTGACGTCGCGTCGGGCTACTCGGAGGAGCCTCGCTACATCGAGGAGATCGAGTGGTTCGCCTCTCCCGATGACATCTGTCGCACCTTTGCCGGCCTGCAGGAGCTCTCGACGAGCCCCCCGGTGTCGCCGACCCTGTCCGCCGTCCTCTCCCGGAACGACGGCGGGATCGGGTTGGACCCGTCCGGGTGGCCCACCGTCTGGTTCAAGGGCGGGTCCGAGCCCGGCGTCTTGACCCTCGGCTGGCTGGCGACCACCGGCGATGGCGAGACCTACGTCGTCGAGGCCATGGTGTCGAACCCCGATACCGCCCTGTCCGCCGAGTCGATCGCCGACTTGGTGGACCTGGCCAAGGATGCCTTCGGCCTCCTCGCCTGATCGGAGCTCGGGCCTCCTGTCCTCCGGTTTGCCGACCGGGCGCCGTGGGAACACATGTTTGCATGAGATCATCGGTCGAGACGCACACCGAGTGGAAGGTGATTCGGGCCTTCGAGAACGCCGTCGCCGTCGCGGCCGGGGTGCGGAACGCGGCGGATGCGGCGCTGGTCGATCTGGTGGTGGAGGCGCTGGAGGAGGGGTGGTGGGAGGGGTGGAAGATCCACACACCGGCGCAGTGGCTGATGTGGCGGACCGGCGCTTCGCGGTCCACCGCTTCCCGGGTCGTGGGGCTGGCGCGGCGGGCCGGTGATCTGCCGACGGTGATGTCCATGTTCCGGGCTGGTGGGCTGTCGTTGGATCAGGCGGCGACCGTGGCCCGGTACACGCCGGCCGCCTACGAGGCGTCGGTGTGTGAGCTGGCCGTCAACGCGACGGTGAACCAGATCGTGGCCGCCACCCGCCGGTACGGCTTCGATGCCGAGATCGCCGACC
>DASYLG010000207.1:0-4314 GCA_036009685.1 Iamia sp.
CGTCAGCCCCGACGCCCGCGTCGTCGAGGGCCCCACCTACCTGCGGGCCGTGGTCCCCGGCGCCGTCTCGGCCGACGAGACCGCCGAGTGGTGGACCGGCCTCGGGCTGTTCGGCGCCGCCCCGGTGGGCGACGACGCGACCTACGTCTTCGCCTCGACGGCCCACCCGGACGTCGCCGCCGCGCTGGCGGCCGGCGACGTCGCCGGCCTGGCCGCCCGCTGGGGCGCCGAGCTGGCCGTGGCCGGTGACCTGCTCGGCCGGGTCGCCACCGTCGACCAGCTCATGATCAGCCGGGCCGACGAGATCCACGCCCCGCGATGGGTCACCGACCGGGTCGCCCTGCTGGGCGACGCCGCCCACGCCATGCTCCCCAACACGGGCCAGGGCGCCAACAGCGCGCTGCTCGACGCCGCCGTCCTGGCCCTGGAGCTGGCCGACGCCCCCTCGATCGAGGCCGGGCTGGCCGCCTACGAGTCCCGACGCCGACCGGCCGTGACCACGGCCCAGGCCGACGCCCGCTCGCTGGCCCGGCTGGCCCACCTGCGGTCCGGGCCGGCCCGCCGGGCCCGTGACCTGGCCCTGCGCGCCGCCTCCCGTCTCCCCGCCGAGCGCCAGACCCGGCGTCTCCACCAGGAGGATCCCGCCGCCGTGCGGGCCGCCCTCCTCGCCCTCCGCGCTCCGCGACGGGCGTGACCGGTCGGATCGGACCGCCGGGTCGGCGGGTCAGCCGGCGGTGGTGGACGGCGGCTCGGGCGCCGTGGTGCTCGGCTCGGGCGTGGTGGTGCTGGACTCCGGTGCCGTGGTGGTGCTCGGGTCGTGGCCGTCGTCGGTGGGCGGCGGGGGGAGCGGCTCGGTCGTCGTGGTGGGGGGCGGCTCGGACCCGGCGATGCGGGAGAGCGCGGTCAGGAGGTCGGTCTCGGAGCCCTGCTCGGCCTCGGCGATCCACGGCGACGGGCGGCCGGTGTCGACGACCTGGCCCTGATCGAGGACGAAGACCGACTCGCAGGTCATGGCGAAGGTGTCCTCGCCCGACAGGAGGGCGATCACCACGCGGTAGCCGGGGCGGAGTCGCACGCAGCCGCCCTTGAGGTCCTCGACCGTCTCGCCGTCCTTGGTCCGCCACCCGAAGTCGTCCACCTCGAAGCTCGCCCCCGCCTGGACGGCGTCACCGGAGATGACCTGCTCGACGTCGAGGGTCAGGAAGCGCAGCTGCCTCGTCTCGCCGTGGACCTCGGGGGTCGGCTCGCCGGCCCGCTCGTCGGTCACGGTCGCCACCACGACACCGCGGTCGGACAGCCAGACGAGGTCGGACAGCGACTCGTAGCCCACTCGCGGGAGGAGGTTGGCCGAGCCGACCTGGGTGAAGCGCATCTCCTCGGGGGGCAGCGTGAGCACGCCCTCACCCGTCTCGGCGCCGGCGCCGGCGTCGACCGTGGAGCCGTCGGCCCCGCACCCGGTGACGGCCACGCCGATGGCCAGGGCTGCGATGATCAGTGCCTTCCTCATCATCCCTCCTAGATGTGGTTGGCGTTGTGGCTGCCGAGCGGGTAGTAGCCCGAGACGGGCGTGGTCATGCACCCGTACCAGTCGGTGCGGTTGGGGGCGTCGATGTCGTCCGGGTGGACGAGGCCGAAGGAGTGCCCGGTCTCGTGGCAGGCCACCATCTGGAGCTGCGCCGGCACGTAGTTCCAGGTCGTGCCCATCTTCGAGTTGAAGATCACGTGGGCGTGGATGCACTTCGGTGGGTTGCTGCCTCCGACCCAGCTCTGGCACTCGTAGACGCCGGCGTCACCGGAGGGGAGGCCGGCGATCTGGGTGTTGTACCAGTAGCCCAGGTCGGTGGTGCTCTCCAAGGTCCCGACGTCTCGGGCCGCCACGGGGAAGACGGTGCCGTACGACCCGTTCATGGTGCCGCTGACCGCCGTGCGCATCTGCGGGCCGAGGTTGCCGACGTAGTAGTAGTGCGGCCCGCCGTCCTGGAGGCACGGGGTCGTGGGATAGAAGTTGTCCCCGACGCAGTGGGCGTCCCGGTACGCCGTGTAGAGGTTCGGGTCCAGGGGGTCGAGGTAGTCCGACGTGATGATGTTGAAGGCGCCGCTCGGCGGAGCGCCCATGAGACCCGTCGTCGCGATCACGAGGAACGCGAAGAAGATTCGTCCTTGCCGCCAACCCCTCGCCATGCGCTGACAGTAACAACGGGTGCTGACGCTGGCCACTGACAGTTCAGGGGCTGGCCTTCGATCCAGGTCGCCGCCGTCTGAGGCCGCTCAGCCCTCGGTGGTGGTGGTCTCGTCCTCGGAGCCGGCGTCGGTCGTGGTGGTGGTCGAGTCGTCCGTCGAGCCCTCGTCGGCCGGGGAATCGGCCTCGGGCAGACAGCCCTTGTTGATCTTGTCCAGCTCGTCGCGGCGCTCGCTGCCCAGCTCGTCCTCGGTGGCGGCCCGGTAGATGCGGTTGATCTCGGCCTGGTCGTAGTCCTCGAAGATCCCGTCGGTCAGGCAGGCGGCCTGGTCCTCGGTGAGCGTGCGCTTGCCGTCGTCGTCCTTCGAGCGCTCCAGCAGATCCGCCCGGAACGTGTCCTTGCTCACGTCGTCGTCCGGGGCGCAGGCGCCGGCCGCCAGGGCGACCACGACGGCCAGGGCAGCGACGAGGGGACGGGGCGAGACGAGACGGGGCACAGGTGGCTCCTGGTCGACGGGAGGATCGACCGAGGATACGGCGCGGCACCCCGACGGGGCCCAACGCGGCGGCCGGCGGGGGAGCCGGAGGGTGGACGCGTGTCCAGGTATGGTGCGCTCACCCTGCCCGTCCGTGACGAGAGGATCCACCATGCGCGTCGTCGTCGACTACGACCTGTGCGAGAGCAACGCCGTCTGCATGCAAGTCGCCCCCGAGGTCTTCGAGGTTCGTGATGACGACTTCCTCTACGTGCTCGACGAGACCCCACCCGAGGAGCTGCGGGCCAAGGTCGAGGAGGCGGTGGTCCGCTGTCCCAAGCAGGCCATCCGTCTCGAGGACTGACCCGCTCCCCACGCTGACGCCATGACCGAGCTCCGCCACGTGGTGGTCGTCGGCGCGTCCCTCGCCGGGTTGCACGCCGCTCGCGCCCTGCGCCGCCACGGCTACGACGGCACCCTCACCATCGTCGGCGACGAGCCCCACCTGCCCTACGACCGGCCCCCGCTCTCCAAGCAGGTGCTGGCCGGCGTGTGGGAGCCCGAGCGCACCGCCCTGCTCTCCGAGCGCGACGACGCCCTCGACCTGACCTGGACGCTGGGCCGGGCCGCCACCGCCCTCGAGCCCCGCGACCGGACGGTCACGCTCGACGACGGCACCGAGCTGGCCTACGACGGGCTCGTCATCGCCACCGGGGCGACGCCCCGCCGGCTGCCCGGCACCGAGGGCCTCGCCGGCGTCCACGTCCTGCGGTCGCTCGACGACGCCGTGGCCCTGCGGGCCGACCTCGATGCCGCCCCGGCCCGTCTCGTGGTCGTCGGGGCCGGGTTCATCGGCGCCGAGGTGGCGGCGACGGCCCGGGGCCGCGGCCTCGCCGTCACGCTCGTCGAGCCCCTGCCCGTCCCGCTCGGCCGGGTGCTGGGCGGCGAGGTGGCCGAGACCGTCGCCGCCGTGCACCGCGACCACGGCGTCGACCTGCGGCTGGGCGTGGGGGTCGAGGCCATCGAGGGCGGCGGTCGGGTCGAGCGGGTCCGGCTGGCCGACGGCACCACGATCGACTGCGACGTGGTCGTGGTCGGCATCGGCGTCACCCCCAACACCGGGTGGCTCGAGACCTCGGGCCTGCCCCTGGCCGACGGCGTGATGGCCGACGCCACCTGCCGGGTCGTCCCCGGCATCGTGGCCGCCGGCGATGTGGCCCGGTGGCCGCACCCGATCTACGGCGAGGACCTCCGCGTCGAGCACTGGGACCACGCCATCGCCCAGGGCGGCCACGCCGCCGAGACCCTGCTGGCGGGGGAGGGGGCGCAGCCGTTCGCCCCCGTGCCGTGGTTCTGGTCCGACCAGTACGACCGCAAGATCATGCTGGCCGGGCGGCCGGCGGCGGCCGAGGAGGTGCGGGTCGTCGAGGGAAGCCTGGCCGAGCGGCGCTTCGTGGCCCTCTACCGCCGGGGCGACCAGGTCGTCGCCGCCCTGGGCATGAACCGGCCCGCCCCGCTGGCCCGCTGGCGGATGCGGCTGGCCGAGGGCGTGTCGTGGGCCGAGGCCACCGCACCCGCCGACTCGTGAGCGCGGCCGACGAGCTGGTCGAGGAGGTCGACGGCGACGGCACGGTCCTCGGCGTCGTCACCCGGGCCGAG
>DASYLG010000208.1:0-1700 GCA_036009685.1 Iamia sp.
AGGCGGACCTGGTAGTCGCGCAGCCAGGTGTCGAGCTGGAGGACGAACTCGATGTCGGTGCGGTGGAGGTCGTCGTCCGGGGTTCCGGCGGCGGCCGCTTCGGCTCGGGCCCGGTCAACCAGCGGGAGGGCGGGGCCGTCCTCGGTGAGGAGCTTGGCCAGGCGCTCGCGGAGGGCGACGTCGTAGGTCGGGTCCTGCGTGGCCGGGTAGGGAACCTTCTTGCGCTGGGCCACGGATTCGGGCAGGAAGTCGCCGGCCGCGGCCCGTAGCAGGCTCTTCTCCCGTCCGTCGAACGTCTTCATCGCCCACGGCGTGTTGAAGACGTACTGGACGAGGCGGTGATCGCAGAACGGCACCCGGACCTCGAGGCCGGTGGCCATGCTGGTACGGTCCTTCCGGTCGAGGAGCCAGCACACGAACCGGGTCAGGTGGAGGTAGCACACCTCCCGCATGCGGCGCTCGTGGCCCTCGGACAGCGGGCCGTCGGGCAGGTGGGGTGTCTCGGCCACGGCGTCCCGGAAGGCGGACCGCCGGTACTCCTGCAGGTCGAGCGCCCGGCGCAGGTCGGGGTGGAGCAGCGTGGGCTCGGCCATGCGGATCCTCGTGCCGGCCAGCCAGGGGAACACGTCGGCGTTGATCGACTCCGGGTCGTGGAACCAGGCGTACCCGCCGAAGACCTCGTCGGCTGATTCACCCGACAGCGCCACCGTGGTCTGGGCCCGGATGGCCCGGAAGAGGAGCAGCAGCGAGGTGAACCCGTCCCCCCAGTTGGTCGGATGGTCGAAGGAGGTGACCATCTCCCGGAGGTTGGCGGGGTCCATCAGGTCGGCGGTGGACAGGATGATGTCGTGGTGGTCGGCACCGACGTGGCGGGCGAGGTCGTGGGCGAACGGTGTGTCGGCGGTGGGGCGGATCACGTCGGGCGTGAAGTTCTCGGTGTAGCCGCGGAAGTCGACCGCGAAGCTGCGGACGGGCCCTTCGCCCGTCCGCCCGAGGGCGGCGGCGGCCATGGCGGTGACGGCCGAGGAGTCGAGGCCCCCCGACAGCAGCGTGCAGAGCGGGACGTCGGAGATGAGCTGGCGGTCGACGATGTCGAGCAGCAGCTCCCGCACGGTGGCCACGGTGGTGGGGAGATCGTCGGTGTGGGGGATGGCCTCGAGCTGCCAGTAGCGCCGCTTGCGCAGGCCGCCCCGGCCGACGGTGACGACCTGGCCGGGCCGGACCTCGGCCATCCCCGAGTACACGGCCCGTTCGGGGGTCTTGGCCAGGCCGAGCAGCTCCCGGAAGCCGTCGAGATCGACCTCCGCCTCGAACGCCGGGTGGGCCAGGATCGCCTTGGGTTCCGAACCGAACAGGACGCCGGTCGGGGTTGGGGCGTAGAAGAGCGGCTTGACGCCCATCCGGTCCCGGACGAGGAGCAGCTCCTCCCGGCGGGTGTCCCAGATGGCGAAGGCGAACATGCCGTTCAGGCGCTCGACGAAGGCGTCGCCCCAGGCCAGATAGGAGCGCAGGACGACCTCGGTGTCGCTGGCGGTCGAGAACGTGTGGCCGGCGGCGGCCAGCTCGGCCCGCAGCTCCCGGTAGTTGTAGGCCTCGCCGCTGTAGGTCAGGGCGGCGGCGACATCGCCGCCCTCGTCGGCGGTCATGGGCTGGCGGCCGCCCTCGATGTCGATGACGGCCAGCCGGCGGTGACCCAGGGC
>DASYLG010000209.1:0-2865 GCA_036009685.1 Iamia sp.
CGTGGTCGGGGTCGATGGAGAGATCCCACCACCCGCACGACGACGCCGAGCCGTTCATCTCCGGCCCGAGCGCTCGCACCTGCTCGGCGACGGCGTCGAACACGCCGAAGGGGTCGTCCTCGATGACGAGCAGGGCCTCGAGCTCGTCGCCGTCGGGCTGGACCTGCTCCATGATCACCTGCTGGGGCCGGTGGAACACGGGACCGGCGAGGTGGGCGCCGTCGGGCACGGTGAGCCCGAGGCCGATCTCGGTGCCCGGCGGCGACCACGACGGGTCGAGGGTGGTGGTGGTCCCGCCGTCGACCTCGCCCGTCGCGTCGTCGTCGCCACACCCGAACAGGGCCAGCGCGGCGACGAGCAGCGTGGCCCCGACGGACGGACGGCGCATCAGTCCGGCCCCATCTGGACGAGGAGGTGGTGGCCGTCGGGGCTGCCCCGGAAGCCGCAGGTCCCGCCGGCGTTGCCCTCGAGACCCAGGAACCGGACGGTGGTGCCGTCGTCCAGGGCCACGTCCCCGGGCTCGCCGAACACACCCTCGGGATCGGCCTTGGCGGCCTCCGCCCGCAGGGCCGCGAGGGTGGCGTCGAGGTCGTCGACGGCGAGGACCGAGGTGGCGTCGTACCCGCCGACGGTCCCGGCCAGCGTGGCGCCCGCGGGCAGGTGGAAGCGGGCCCGGAGCGTCGAGAAGCAGCCGCTCTCCCCTCCGAAGGGATCGCCGATGGCCGGGTCCTCGGCCGCCGCCCGGTCGGGGAGCAGGTCGAGGCTCGCGGCCGGCACCGGGTCGGGCCCGGTGGGCGGCAGCGTGTCGGGGGGTTGCCGGGTCGTCGGCACCGGATCGCCCTCGGGCGTCGTGGGGTCGTTCATGCACCCGCCCGAGGCGCACTCCGGCGATGCCTCGGCCAGTGGGGGCTCGGGCGTCGCGTCGTACGGCTCGCCCTCGGAGCCGATGGCGAACGCCCGGCCTCCGGCGGCCCGGGTCACCGAGACCGTCCCGGGATGGTCGGCGCCCCAGTCGAGCCGCACGGTGAACGAGGCGTCGCCATCCTGGGCGGTGGCCTCGCAGGCGAGGGTGGCGATCTCCTCGGCGGGTGGGGCCGGACCGGCGACGGCCACCGCTCGATCGGGCCCGCCCTCATCGTCGGTGGAGGGGATCATCCACGAGCACGAGTCGGCCGTGCCCGGCAGGGCGGGACCGGCGGCCCGGACGTCGGCGGCGAGGGCGTCGAACACGGCGAAGGGGTCCACCTCGCCCTCGTCGAGGGTGAGGAGGGCGAACCAGCCGTCGGGGGCCTCGATCGGTCCGCCCGTGTCCGGGGGGATCTCGGCCATGGGGAACACGGTCCCGGCGAGGCGGGCGCCCTCGGGCACGACCAACCCGTCCCCGAGCTCGGTGTCCGCCGGCGGGAGGTCGCCGCCGGTCGCGTCGGGCGGGTCGTCCCCGCCGGTCGCCTCGGGCTCGTCGTCGCCGCACGCACCGAGGCCCGACACGGCCAGGACCGTGACCTCCATTGCGAGCCTCCGCGTCCTCGTCGTCATGTCCGCCTCCTCCACCGGGAACGCTAGGCGCCCTCGTCGTCGGGAGCGGGTCGGGCGGGCTGCTTGCCCACCGAACGAGAACGTGTTCTAGTCTCCGGCCGTGGCCCCACCGACGGAACCGCCAGACGTCCTGTCCGCCCCGCTGATCATCGAGTACCCGTTCAAGCGCACGACCGGGCCGGTCGTCGGCGCCTTCCTCACCGGGCTGCGGGAGCAGGTCCTGGTGGGGTCGAAGGCGGCCGACGGACGGGTCATCGTGCCCCCCGCCGAGTTCGACCCGGTGACGGGCGAGGACCTCACCGAGCTGGTCGAGGTCGGCCCCGGCGGCACCGTGCAGACGGCGGCGTGGGTCACCGCGCCCCACGCCAAGCACCCGCTCGCCGAGCCCTTCGCCTGGGCTCTCATCACGCTCGACGGTGCCGACACGGCGATGCTCCACGCCGTCGCCGCCAGCGGTCCCGACGCCGTCGGTCCCGGCACCCGCGTGGTGCCCCGCTGGGCCGACGAGCGCGAGGGCCACATCACCGACATCGCCTGCTTCGACGTGGCGAGCGACGAGAGGAGCGCCTGATGCCGCCCGAGGTCAGCCTCCCGGACTCGCTGAAGGACGTCGAGCCGGTGAAGAGCGTCCGCACGCCGGCCCAGCTCGACTACGAGTTCACCGCCGGCGACGCCACCACCCGCTTCCTCCGGGGCATCACCCAGAAGAAGATCATCGGCCAGCGGGCCACCGAGGACAGCCGGGTCTACGTGCCGCCGCGGGGCGCCGACCCCGAGCTGGGCCAGGCCACGCCGATCGAGGTCGAGGTGGCCCAGGTGGGCACGGTCACCTCGTTCTGCGTGGTGAACCTGCAGTTCTACGGCTCGGTGATGGAGATCCCCTACGTCAGCGCCCTGATCCTGCTGGACGGCGCCGACCTCTCGATCATGCACCTCATCCAGGAGGTGCCGGCCGACGAGGTCCACATCGGCATGCGGGTCGAGGCGGTGTGGCGCGACGACGCCGACATCGAGCCCACCCTCGAGTCGATCAAGTGGTTCAAGCCCAACGGCGAGCCCGACGACACCTCGGTCCGGATCCCGGGTGAGGACCACGGCACCGGCCTGGGCTCGTGGGTCGGCGGCGTCGCCCCCACCGAGGCCCTCGTCCGCAACCCCCGCACCGGCCTCGGAGGTACCCCGCAGTGAGGGACATCGCCGTCATCAGCTTCGCCCAGACGCCCGCTCGGCGGAAGGTCGCCGAGCTCAACGAGGTCGAGATGCTCATGCCCGCGGTGCACACCGCGCTGGGCCAGGTCGACATGACCATCGACGACATCGGGTTCACCT
>DASYLG010000210.1:0-2609 GCA_036009685.1 Iamia sp.
CACCGACGGCACCGATGACGGCCAGCCCGGCGAGGAAGCCCCCGACCTTGGTCCCGGCGTTCACGACGCCACCTCGTAGCCGGCCTCGTCGACCGCCGCGGCCAGCACCGTGCGGTCGAGCTCGCCGACCGAGGCGATGGCGACGGCGCCGGTGGCCAGGTCGACCTCGACGCCGGTGACCCCGGGGACCAGGCCGACCTCCTGCTGCACGGCGGAGACGCAGTGGCCACACGTCATGCCCTGGACGGTGATGGTGGTCGTGGTGGGCATGGCGGCCTCCTCGTTCGGTGGTCCGGGGACGATGATACCCCGGGGGGGTAGGAGGAAGATACCCCTAGGGGGTATCGATGGTCAACCCCCGGGGGGTATCCGGTGCTTGACGTCGTCACACGATCGCAACAAGGATCGGCCCCCGATGCCCGCACCCGTGCCGCCCCGGCGGTGAGGTCCTCCCCGCCGGCCCAGGTGGCCGGGATGGTCGCCGCCACGACGGCGTTGGTCCTGGCCGTCCTGGCGCCGGGCCTGCTGCTCGGTGGCGCGCCCGCCGGGGCCGACGACGGGGTCATCTACACCTGCGACAAGAGCTCGGGCTACGACTGCATGCCCGACACCGGCTACACCGGCCAGACCGTGTGGCGCTCCACCGGCCCCGGTCACAACTGCGTGAGCTACGTCGCCTACATGCTCCAGCGCAACGGCTCCGAGCGACCGTGGGAGGGGCGCCTGGGCGACGGCTCCGACTGGGACGAGCACGCCCGGGCGGCCGGCTATGCCGTCGACACCAGCCCGACCGTGGGCGCCATCGCCCAGTGGGACGGGGGCTCGGGCCACGTGGCCTACGTCGACGAGGTCGCCGCCGACCACATCGTGGTCACCGAGGACAACTTCTCGGGCTACTCCTCGGCCCGCCGGATCGCCCGCACCAGCACGACGTTCGCCGAGGCTGAGTTCCTCCACATCCGCGACCTGCCCACCACCCCGACCGACGACGTGCTCTGGGCCACCGAGGCCGCCGGCACGGCGATGTGGTGGGGCCTGACCGAGGGCGCGCCGTTCCGGTCCGTCGCCACGAGCCTCGGGGTCACCAGCCTCGACGCCCCGGTGACCGGCGACCTCGACGGCGACGGCGCCACCGACCTGCTCCTCCACCCGCCGGGGTCGACCCGGGCCCGCATCGCGTGGGGCGACGGCCGGGGCGGCTTCAGTGCGCCGTCGGCCCGCTCGGTCCCGGCCAGCGGTCGGGCCGACGCCCTGGTGGGCGATCTCGACGGCGACGGCGCCGACGACGTGGTCTGGTACGGCGAGGGCACCGCCACGGACGCCGTGTGGTGGGGCCAGCCCGGCCGGCGCGTCCCCGAGATCGGCGAGCTCGTCCTCGACGGGACCTACCTCCCGGCCGTGGGCGACTTCGACGGCGACGGGGTCGACGACATCGTGCTGGGCGGCGCCGGCGACCGGATCGACCGGGCCGTGTGGGGCCGCGAGGGCAGCCGCCGGCTCCTGACCCGCCGCCTGGCGCCCGCCGGGCTGTCCGCCTCGGCCGCGGCCGTGGTGGGCGATCTCGACGGCGACGGCCGCGACGACATCGCCTGGTCCCGCCCGGGGCCGGCCCGCGACGCCATCTGGTGGGGCGAGCCCGGCCGGGAGGCCACCCGCCGCCCGCTCGACCTCGACGAGGGCCAGGTCCCGCAGAGCGGCGACTTCGACGGCGACGGCGCCGATGACCTCCTCCTGATCGGGGTGGACGGCGCCGACGACGCCCTCCTGCTGGGCTCCGTCGGCCGCCGGACCCTGGTCCCGGCCCCGGCGCCCGTGTCCGCACCCGTCGGCGCCGTCGCCATCACCGCCGACTTCGGCCCCGGCTGACCACGGGCGGCCGCCTCGAGGCCGCTCGCCGCGACCAGACTGCGACCATTCCGGGGCGTCGAGCCCGCTCAGGGTCGCAGCTTCGGCCCAGGAGGCCCTGGGCGTTCCGGGGCCTTCAGAGGCTGGTGACCAGGAGGGCGACGCCGAAGATGGCGAAGAGCACGGCCGAGCCGATGCGGGTCACCCGCTCGGGCAGCTGGGCGCCGACGAGCCGGCCCAGCAGGACGCCGAGCAGTCCGCTGGCGATGATCCCGATGGTGGCCCCGATCCAGACCAGGACGGGCTGGCCCCGGGCGGCGAGGGTGGCGGTGGCCAGCATCGTCTTGTCGCCCAGCTCGGCCAGGAACATGGCCGCGAACACCGACACCGCGATCGAGCGGGTGCGGGGCGAGGCATCGGTGACCTCCTCGTCGTCCTCGGGCCGGAGGCTCCACGCCGCGAAGCCGAGGAACATCACCCCGCCGGCGAGGCCGATGGCCCGGGTCGGCAGGGCGGCACCGAGCACGCCGCCCACCACCACCGACAGGAGGTTGGTGGCGCAGTAGGCGGCCACCACTCCGGCGATGACCGGAGCGAGGCGATGACGGGCCCCGAACCCCATGGCCACCAGCTGGGTCTTGTCGCCCAGCTCGGCCACGAACACGAGCCCCAGAGCGGCCAGAAGCGATCCCATGAGCACCCTCACTACCCGACCGCGCGGACGGTCCGAGGATCGGGCCACGGGCGGGCCAACGTCACACTGG
>DASYLG010000211.1:0-1677 GCA_036009685.1 Iamia sp.
CGGCCGAAGTCGCTCCCGATCGTCCCGCCCCTCGTCGGCAGTTCCTGTCCGGGTTCAAGGAATCTGGTGCCCCCACCTGGGAGCGGGCGGGGCCATGGCTCACAACCTCTCGCCCAGGATCTACGCTGCGGCCGACTCCAAGGAGGTCGCCGATGACCAACGTTCCCCCTCCGGGCGGTGGGTTCCCCCCTCCCCCCAGCGGCCCGCCCCCCGGTGGCTTCCCGCCGCCCCCCTCCGGCGGCGGTGGCTTCCCGCCGCCCGGCGGCTACGGCGCCCCCGGAGGAGGCCCCCCCGGCCTGCCCGGTCCACTGGCCGAGTGGCAGGACCGGCTGATGTCGGGTCTCATCGACTTCGTCGCCCCGTGGGCCATCGGCTACCTCCTCCAGGCGGTCGGCGGCGGGCTCAACCCGCTGTCCCGCTCGGGGATCAACCCGATCTACTACGTCGGGTCGCTCGTCCAGCTGGCCACCATCGGCTGGGTGCTGTTCAACGGCTACCAGGCCGGCGAGACCGGCCAGAGCTTCGGCATGAAGCAGTCGGGGCTTCGCCTGGTGGGCGCCCAGACCGGCCAGAACATCGGGGGCACCCAGGGGCTGGTGCGGAACCTGCTGTTCATCCCCGGCTTCTGCTGCTGCGGGCTGCTCGTCCTGATCGACAACCTGTTCCCGCTGTGGGACACCCAGAAGCAGACCCTCCGCGACAAGATCGCCAAGTCGGTCGTCGTCAAGGTCGCCTGACCCTGATCTGACCGGAACGGCGACCCTGGTCCCCCTCCTCGGGGGATCAGGGTCGCCGTTTCGCGTCCGGGGCTAGGCCAGGGGGCGGTCGGTGGGGACCACGGGAGCGGGCAGCAGCGTCTCGCCCACCAGGTGGCGGTCGACGGCGGCAGCGGCGGCGCGGCCCTCGGCGATGGCCCAGACGATCAGGCTCTGGCCCCGGCCCATGTCGCCGGCCACGAAGACGCCGGGGACGTTGGTCGCCCAGGTCTCGTCGCGGGCCACGTTGGACCGGCCGTCGAGCTCGACGCCGAGATCGTCGAGCAGCGGGCCCTTCTCGGGGCCGGTGAAGCCCATGGCCAGCAGGACCAGGTCGGCCTCGAGCTCGGTCTCGCTGCCCTCGATCTTCTCGAAGCGGCCCTCGACCATCTCGACCTCGTGGAGGCGGAGGGCCCGGACCCGGCCGTCGTCGTCGCCCACGAACTCCTCGGTGTTGACCGAGAACACCCGCTCCCCGCCCTCCTCGTGGGCCGAGGAGATGCGGTGCATCAGCGGCCAGGTGGGCCACGGCGTGGACTCGGCCCGGGCGTCGGGTGGCCGGGGCATGATCTCGAACTGGTGCACGACGGCCGCGCCCTGCCGGTGCGAGGTGCCCAGGCAGTCGGCACCGGTGTCGCCACCGCCGATGATGACGACCTTGCGGCCGCGGGCCGAGATCGACGAGCCGAAGGTGTCGCCCTCCTGCACCCGGTTGGCCAGGGGCAGGAACTCCATGGCCTGGTGGATGCCGTCGTGCTCGCGACCGGGGATGGGCAGGTCGCGCCACGCGGTGGCACCACCGGCGAGCACGACCGCGTCGCAATCGGAGATCTCCGACACCGGCACGTTGTCGCCGACGTTCGCGTCGACTCGGAACTGCGTCCCTTCCGCCTCCATCTGCGCGATGCGCTGGTCGAGGTGG
>DASYLG010000212.1:0-7595 GCA_036009685.1 Iamia sp.
GGAGGCGGCGTTGCGGGGGTTCATGAAGGCCGCCTCGCCCCGCTCGATGCGCTCCTCGTTCATCCGCTCGAACTTCTCGATCGGGTAGTACACCTCGCCCCGCACCTCGATGACCGTGGGCGGGTCGGGGTCGTCGAGCCGGAACGGGACATCGTCCAGGGTCAGGAGCTGGGGCGTCAACGTGTCGCCGACCGCGCCCGTGCCCCGGGTGGCGCCGACCTCCAGCACGCCGCCGCGGTACACGCAGTTGATGGCGGTGCCGTCGATCTTGAGCTCGCACGCCCAGCTGATCGAGGTGCCCTCGCCCAGCCGCTTGGCGACCCGGTCGGCCCAGGCCTGGAGCTCGTCCCGCCCGAAAACGTTGTCGAGCGACTGCATCGCCTCGAGGTGGGTGAACGGCGGGAAGGCGTCGTCGAGCGGGGCCCCGACCTGCTGGGTGGGCGATCCCGGGGTCCGCAGCACGGGGTGGTCCTCCTCGATCGCCTCCAGCTCGCGCAGGAGGGCGTCGAAGTCGGCGTCGGCCATCGCCAGGTCGGACAGCACGTAGTAGCGGTACCGGGCGTCGCGGACCCGTCGGGCCAGCTCGTCGTGTCGGGCTCGCGCCTCCTCCAGGTCCACGGGGGCGAGCATACGGAAGTCGGACGGGCCGCGGCCCCGACCTCAGGGAGCGGTCAAGTTCCCCCATTTTCGCCACCCAGCGTGGTAGAAGCCCTCAAGGAGGCCCCTCCCAGGCCGATCAGAGTCCAGGTGAAGCCCCCGTCCCGCCCTCGCACCGGACTCTGATCACATGGCGCTCAACGGATCCCTCGACGACTACTCCCCCGCCGGGGCCCTGCGCGTCCTGTCCTCGACCGGGAAGACCGGCGCCGTCCGGTTCACCGGGAGCGCCGGGTGCACGGTGTACCTGAACGAGGGGCAGCTCTACTTCGCCCGCGGCGAGGGCACCGATGACGCCCTGGCCACGGCGCTGGTCCGCCCGGGTCGGGTCAGCCCCGACGCCTGGAGCCGGGCCGTCGAGGAGGCCGGCGACTCCCCCCGCGTCGGCGAGCTCCTGATCGAGCACGGCGGCATCGATCCCGACCTCATGGCCTCCGTGGTCCTGTCGGTCATCTACGACCCGCTCATCACCTTGTTCCGCGAGGGCGACGGTCGCTTCGACTTCGAGCCCGACACCATGCACTGGATCGGCCCGTCCCGCGGCTTCAACGTCGAGGCCGTGGTCAACGAGGTCCGCCGCCGGGTGCGCCACGTCGACGAGATGAGCGACATCGTCCCGTCGACCGCGGCATGGGTCAGCCCCGTCCGCACCCTCCCCGACGGCGCGTCGCAGGTCACCCTGCTCCGCGAGGACTGGGAGCTGGTCGCCTCGCTGGCCGGGCCCCGCACGATCGACGAGCTGGCGACGGCCATGGGCCGGGGTCGGTACTCCACCGCCATGGTGGTCCACCGCCTCGCCCGCGCCGGTCTCCTCGACGTCGTGTCCGAGCCCTTCGCCGACGACGCCGACTACCACGAGCCGAGCGCCGCCGAGCGCCAGGCGGCCGCCGAGGACGCCGCCGCCCCCCAGGACGAGGCCGCCACCGAGGACGACCCGTTCGGCGCCGTCGTCGAGGGCCAGGACCCGTTCGCCCCGGCGCCCGGCAGCCCCTTCGCCCCGGCCGCCGAGAGCGCCGACGAGGATCCCGCCGAGCAGACCATCGATCTGGACCGGGTCGCCGACGAGGTGGCCGAGGCGCCCGACGACGCCTGGGACGCCTGGTCCGCCGGCAACCCGTTCGAGCACCCGCTGGCCGACGAGGACGAGGACCTGTCCGTCAGCTTCGGCCCCCGTCTCGACGTCCCCGACGGGCTGGGCGGGCCCGAGGCCGCCCCCGACGACGCCCTCCTCCCCCGTCGCACCGCGGTCCGCGAGGCCGACCGGCCCATCCACGCCCCGTCCTCCGATCTGAGCGGTGACCTGGCCCCGGGCCTGGCCGGCATCACCGGGTTCCACGACCCGACGGCGCCGATCGCCAGCCGTCACGACGACGACCTCTTCGCCGCCACCTCCGCCGACACCACCCAGGACCCCAACGCGGCCTGGCTGGAGAACCTCTACGCCCAGTTCATCGACGACTCGGCCGAGGTGCCCACGGGCAAGAAGGCCAAGAAGATCGAGGCCCTCGACGTGGCCTTCCAGGCCGACGAGCAGGGCGACACCGAGAAGGTCGGGACGCTCAAGCGCCTGGCCGCCGCCCTCCGCCGCCTGTAGCCCCGCCGACCTCGGCCCGACCGCGGCCCACCGAGGCGAGCTCGGGTCTAGGCGCCGACGGAGAGGCGGACGCCGGCCAGCTGGTCGTGGATCCGCAGCCCGAGCTTGCGGGTCAGCTCGTGGACCAGGCCGACCTGGGCGACGTCGTGGAGGGCCAGCCCGCACGCCGGCGTGACGAGGGCCTGGCGCCGGATGCGCACCGGGTCACAGCCGGCCTGCACCAGGGCGCACCACTGGGCCGAGAGCTCCCGCCACCAGTGCGATGCCGACTCGCCCAGCGGGCGGTCGGTGGGCACCGCGCCCCAGGCGATCCAGCCGTCGCGCTCGAGGAAGGTGGCCAGGGGGCCGGCACCGAGGGTGAGGTCGGCGCCCACGGGGACGGAGAGGATGCGCGGCCCGGCCTGGAGCACGGCCCGCCAGTCGCTGGGCCCGCAGACGTGGACGCCGGTGATGGCACCGACCTTCCCGCTGGCTCCGGGCTCCCAGACGGCGAGGGCGCCGGAGACGAGGTCGATGACGGTCTCGGGGTCGGCCAGCTCGACCGGCGGACCGCCGACCAGGGCGGGCTCGTCGAGGAAGGCGACGATGGTGGCCTCGGGGGCCACGGCGGCGACGGCGTCGACCACGGCCCGGCCCCGGTGCCGCACGGCGGTGGCGGCGACCGAGCAGGCGACGGTGGCCCCGGCGCCGGCCCGGACCAGCGCGGTGGCCAGCGTGACGGGCCCGGTGACCTGGACCTTCACCGGCTCGGTGCGGCCCTCGATGGCGGCGAGGAAGGTGCGCAGGGTGGCGAAGGGGGCGCCGGCGAGGTCGGGGTCGCCCAGCGGCGCCTCGGGGTCGAGGGCCGACGGGGTGACGTCGAGCGAGCCGTCGGGCCGGACGTCGACGCCGACGATCCCCCAGGCGGCCTGGGCGATCATGCCCTCGCGGGGGTCCCGGCGGGGCAGGGTGGGCGCGGCCGGGAGCTCCGGCAGGGCATCCAGCACGAAGGCCACCGCCTCGTCGGAGTCGACGAACGGAAGGCTGCCCACCGCGGTGGACGTGCCGATGCCGAAGGGCATCGGGTCGATGCTGATGTCCCTCCCCCCGTGGGTGGCGTCTCCGCCGTTCACGGCTCCCCCTGGTTCGGTTGTGGCGACCCCGCGGCCGCCTTCGGAGACCTACAGGACTAGCCATCCACTGCCTCCGTGGGCAAATCTCAGGCCCCCCATGAGCGCCCGCCCCGCCCCGATCCCCGCCGTGTGGGTGGCCCGTGCCGTCTGGCTCGTCCTCCCGCTGGCCTCCGGGCCCGCCGTGGGCGCCGCCCTCGACCCCCGGTCGGGGTCCGTGCAGGGTCTCGGCACCGTCCTGGCCTGGGGCCTGTGGGTCGTCGTGTTCGTCGCCCTGCTGGTCCCCCGGGCCAGCAGCCTGACCGTCGTGCGCGTCGGCGCCCCGGCCGCCCTGGTGGCCGCCGGCTGGGCGGCCGGGCCCGGCAGCCCCGACGACGAGGTGGTGCGGGGCATCGTCGCCGTGGTGGCCGCCGCCGTCGCCGTGGCCGCCACCGCCGCCCCCTCGTTCGGGGACGCCTTCGTCGACGGCTCGTCCTACGGCTCCGAGCGCCGCTTCGCCCTCCGCACGCCCCTCCCGCTGCTCGCCCTGGCCCTGGCGACCTGGATCGGCGTGGCCGGCGCCGCCGTCGCCGGGCCCTTCCTCCTGGCCGCCCGCCAGTGGGTGGCCGGGGGCGTCCTGACGCTCGTCGGGGCCGCGGTCGTGTGGTTCGGCGTGCGATCGCTGCACGGGCTGGCCCGGCGCTGGCTGGTGCTCGTCCCCTCGGGCGTGGTCGTCCACGACCCGGTCAGCCGGCCCGACTCGGTCATGGCCCCGCGGCCGCTGATCGTGCGTCTCGGCCCGGCGCCGGCCGACAGCGACGGCCTCGACCTCACGCTCGGCGCGCCCGGCCTGGCCCTCGAGCTGGAGACCTCCGAGGAGCTGCCGGTCACCGTCCGCGCCGGCCGCCAGCTCGACACCAAGGCCGCCTCGCGGGTCCTGGTGGCCGTCGGCCTCGACGGCGAGGTCGTCGTGGACGAGACCTTCGGGGCCCCACCCTCGTCCCGGTTCGTGCCGTTCAGCGCCACCAAGGCGCTGGTCGGCTCGGCGGCCTGGCAGCTCGTCGGCGAGGGCTCGCTCGACCCCGCCGCCCCGGTCGCCACCTACGTCCCCTCGTTCGCCACCAACGGCAAGGAGGAGGTCACCGTCGAGCAGGTCCTCCTCCACGTGGGCGGCTTCCCCATGGCCCCCCTCGGGCCCAACCGGTGGGTCACCCGCGAGGGCCGGCAGGAGGCGTTCTCCCGCTGGCGCCTGACGCTCGTCCCGGGCGAGACGTTCATGTACCACCCGGTCTCGGCCCACTGGGTCGTGGCCGAGATCATCGAGGCGCTCGACGGCCGGCCCTACGCCGACGCCATCCAGGCCCGGGTCACCGATCCGCTGGGCCTCCCCCGGCTGCTGGCGATCCCGCTGGAGGAGCAGGGCGACGTGGTCGACGCCGTCGGCGTGGGCGAGGTCCCGACGCCCGACGAGATGGAGGAGGCCTTCGGCGTCCGGGTCGACATCGGCGCCCTGATCCCGCCCGATGTGGCCCTGGGCGCCCTCCTGACGCTCAACTCGCCCGAGGCCCGGGCCATCGGCGTCCCCGGCGGCGGCAGCGTGGTGCGAGCCGCCGACCTGGCCCTGCTCTACCAGGCCTTCCTCCACGACCCGAAGGGCCTGTGGGATCCCGAGGTGCTGGCCGACGTCACCGGCACGGTGCGCAACACCCTCCCCGACATGTGGGGCGTCCCGGCCAACCGCACCCGCGGCGGCCTGGTGGTGCGGGGCGACGACGGTCTCGGCCACCGTCGGGGCATGGGCCACACCGCCTCGCCCCGGGCCTTCGGCCACAGCGGCGCCGGCGGCCAGGTCGCCTTCGCCGACCCCGAGACGGGGCTGAGCATCTGCTACCTCACCAACGGTCTCGACCAGCACCTCATCCGCGAGAACCGTCGCGTCACCGCCATCACGTCGCTGGCCGCCGACCTGCGGGCGTAGCGTTCGGGGGTGCCCCTGGACCCGGTCGTCGCGACCTACCTCGACCACGCCGCCAGCACGCCGATGCGGCCGGAGGCGGTCGAGGCCATGGTGCCGTTCCTGGCCGTCCACCACGGCAACCCGTCGGGCTCGCACGCCGCTGCTCGCCACGCCCGCCGGGCCGTCGACGACGCCCGCGACGCGGTGGCCGCCCTGGCCGGCTGCCGGCCCGGCGAGGTCGTCTTCACCTCGGGGGGCACCGAGGCCGACGTGACCGCCCTGACGGGCGCCGCCACCCTCCGTCCCGGCCCGGTGGTGGTCTCGTCGATCGAGCACGCCGCCGTCCTCGACACCGCCAGGGGCCTGGCGGCGCAGGGCGTCGCCGTGGTCGAGCTCCCGGTCGACGCCCGGGGGCAGGTCGACCTCGACGCCCTGCCCCCCGACGCCGCCGTCGTCTCGGTCGGGCTGGCCAACAACGAGGTGGGCACGATCCACCTGCTCGAGGCCGTGGCCTCGCGCGGTCCGGACGCCGTGCTCCACACCGACGCCGTCCAGGCCGCGGCCTGGCTCGACCTCCCGGCTCTCGCCGCCCCGGCGCACCTGGTGGCCCTCAGCGCCCACAAGCTGGGCGGGCCCAAGGGCGTGGGCGCCCTCGTGGTGCGGGACGGCACCGTCGTGGCCCCGCTGCTCACCGGTGGGGGCCAGGAGCGAGGCCGACGGAGCGGCACCCAGAACGTGGCCGGCATCGTCGGCTTCGGCGTGGCCGCCCGGCTGGCCGTCGAGCAGCGCGCCCCCAAGGCGGCCTGGGTCACGGCGTTGCGGGACCGGCTGGCCACCGGGCTGCGGGCCGCGCTCCCCGACGCCGTCGAGACGGTCGTCGGACCGGATGGCGACCGGGCCCACGTGCTCCCCGGCCACCTCCACCTGTGCCTACCGGGCACGGCCGCCGACGAGGTCCTCTTCCTGCTCGACCAGGAGGGGCTGGCCGCCACTGCGGCCTCGTCGTGCGCCTCGGGGGCGACATCGCCCTCGCACGTGCTCGCCGGGCTCGGGATCGACGACGAGCTGGCCCGCGGGTCGCTCCGCCTGACGCTCGGGTGGTCGACCACCGCCGCCGACGTCGACCGGGCCCTTGAGATCATCCCCGTCGTCGTGGCCAAGGCCGGCTCGTGAGGATCCTGGTGGCCATGTCCGGCGGGGTCGACTCGTCGGTGGCCGCCGCCCGCCTGGTCGAGGCCGGCCACGAGGTCGTCGGGGCCACGCTCAAGCTGTGGGGCGGGGCGTCGGACACGGGCTGCTGCTCGGTCGCCGACGTCGACGACGCCCGTCGGGTGGCCGACCACCTCGGCATCGACCACCACACCTTCGCCTACGCCGACGAGTTCGAGGCCGGCGTCGTCGGGCCCTACGTGGCCGCCCACGCCGCCGGGGCCACCCCCAACCCGTGCATGGCCTGCAACCGCGAGGTGAAGTTCGGGGCCCTGCTGGGGCGGGCCGAGCGGCTGGGCTTCGACGCCGTGGCCACCGGCCACCATGCCCGCGTCGTCACGGGGGCCGACGGCGTCCGCCGGGTGGGACGGGGCGCCGACGGGGCCAAGGACCAGTCCTACGTGCTGGCCGGGCTCGACCACGACCGGCTGGGCCGGGTGCTGTTCCCGGTGGGGTCGTCGACCAAGACCGCCGTCCGGGCCGAGGCCGCCGCCCTGGGCCTGGGCCCGGCGGCCAAGCCCGACAGCCAGGACGTCTGCTTCATCACTCGCACGGAGGGGCGGTCCCGGTTCCTGGGCCGCCGGCTGGCGCTCACGCCGGGCGTGGTGGTCGACGGGTCGGGCACCGCGGTCGGGGCGGTGCCCGCGGTCGAGGCCGTGACCATCGGGCAGCGGCGGGGGCTGGGGCTCCCGGGCGGCACCGCGGCGCGCTACGTCGTGGCCACCGACCCCGGTACGGGCACGGTGGTGGTCGGGACCGAGGCCGACCTCCGCACCGAGGCTCAGCCCGTCACCGCCGTGGGCTGGTCCGACGGACCGCGCGCCGGGGGGCTCGGGTGGCAGGTGAGCGCCCACGGCTCGCCCCGCCCGGGCCGCCTCGTCGGCGACGAGGTGCGGTGGGAGGACCGGGAGCGCCGGGTGGCCCCGGGGCAGGCCGTGGTGGCCTACGACGGCGACGTGGTGGTCGCCTGGGCCACCGCCGCGCCGTGGCCGGATCCGTCAGGGCCTGATGATCTGGCCCACCCGTCGGCGGACCTCCACCCCGCTGACCAGCAGCGGAGCGTCGGGCGGCGAATCGCTGGCGATTCGAC